>JANDJC010000040.1:10031-24633 GCA_024331045.1 Nitrospira sp. | reverse complement strand
TGCGCAATTTGGTCGAGCGATTGATGATTATGGTGCCGGGTCCGGTGATCGAAGCCTCCCACGTTGCGATGTCGATTCATGTCAAGGCGAGTTCCGCAGCCTCGGCTCCGGCCGATGGGCGGCTGGCCTCGGCGCTCTTTTCCCGCTCGTATGATTCGCTCAAGGACGCCCGCAACGCCTTTGAGAAGGAATACATCAGCCGCAAGCTGCGGGAACATCACTGGAACATTTCGCGAACGGCCGAGGATCTCAAGATTGAACGCAGTCATCTCCATCGCAAGATCAAGCTGCTGGATGTGGAAATGAGGCCGGAGGGATAGATCGCACGGCTGGCCGTCCCTCTTCCGTCCCTCTTGAGGAGCAGAGGGCAGTCACCCTACTCAGCCACGCCGAACGCAAGCAAACAGGATCCCACCGTTCGTTGACCCTCTCGTGCCCCCTCCTCTAAGATAGCGCGCCCATGACCACGTATCGAGAAGCCGGTGTCGATATCGACGCGGGCGATCAATTCGTCGAGCGCATCAAGCCGCTTGTGCGCTCCACCTTTCGGCCGGAAGTCCTGACCGACCTTGGCGGCTTCGGCGGCCTGTTCGGCTTGCGGGCGGAGCAGTACAAAGAACCGGTGCTGGTCTCCGGCACCGACGGGGTCGGGACCAAGCTCAAAATCGCCTTTTTGATGGACCGGCACGACACGGTCGGCATTGATCTGGTCGCCATGTGTGTCAATGACATTGTGGTGAGCGGGGCCGAGCCGCTGTTCTTCCTGGACTATTTCGCGACCGGCAAACTGTCGATTGCAATCGCGCAGGATGTGGTGAAAGGCATCGTCGAAGGATGTCGTCAAGCCGGGTGCGCGTTGATCGGTGGTGAGACAGCCGAGATGCCGTCCTTCTATCGCGACGGTGAATACGACCTGGCCGGTTTTGCGGTCGGGGTCGTTGAAAAATCCAAGATCATCGACGGTCGATCGATTACACCGGGCGATGTGTTGATCGGACTGGCGTCGAGCGGCCTCCACAGCAATGGTTACTCGCTGGCGCGCCGTGTTCTGTTCGAACAGGAGAAGTTGACGGTGGATAGTCAGGTGCCGGAGCTTGATCGAACCGTCGGCGAAGAACTGCTTACCCCGACCAGAATCTATGTGAAACCAATTCTGTCCCTCATCCATGCGTTTCCCATCAAAGGCCTGGCTCACATCACCGGAGGAGGGATCACGGAGAACCTGCCACGCGTCCTTCCCGCTGGGGTGAAAGCGCGTGTGGATCGACGGGCCTGGACTGCGCCGCCGGTGTTCATGGTGCTGGGCAGACTGGGGAACATTGAGCCGAAAGAGATGTATCGCGTGTTCAACATGGGGATCGGCATGGTCTTGGTCGTGCCGCCGGATGCCGCGGATTCGGTCGTTTCTCGCGCCATCGATCTTGGCGAACGCGCGCGGGTGATCGGCGAGATTGCGGCTTCTCCATCGGCGGAACCGGAGGTGGAGTATGTGGCTTAAGCGAACGGCTCCGTTGCGGGTGGCGGTGTTGGCGTCGGGCCGTGGGTCCAACCTTCAGGCGATCATCGATGCCATCGAAGCCGGACACGTCGAGGCCACAATCGTAGCCGTGATCAGTAATAAGCAAGATGCCCAGGCCTTGGAGCGGGCGCGAAACCATGGAGTGCCTGCCCTCTTCGTCGATCCGAAACCCTTTGCCGGACAGCCCGATAGCCGCGAGGCCTATGATCGCGCGATCCTGGAAATTCTCGAGCAACGGCATGTCGAGCTGGTGTTGCTCGCCGGCTACATGAAGATCGTGACCTCCGTGCTGGTCAACGCCTATCAGAACCGGATGATGAACATTCATCCCTCGTTGCTACCCTCGTTTCCTGGCTTGCACGGTCAAAAGCAGGCGTTGGACTGGGGGTGCAAACTGGCCGGCTGCACCGTCCATTTCGTGACCGAAGGGGTGGACGAGGGGCCGATCATCATCCAAGCCGCCGTCCCGGTTTTTGACGACGACACACCCGACACCCTCGCCGCCCGCATCCTCGTTCAAGAGCACAAGATCTATCCCCGTGCCGTGCAACTCTTTGCCGAAGGCCGCCTCCGCGTTGAAGGTCGCCGCGTCTATATCGACGGCGGGTTCGACCGTTCCCACCACGAATCCCAGGCGCTCATCAGCCCGGCGTAAGAATTCGTCGGCAATCGTTTTTGGGTTTCCTAGCAACGCGACACTGGGCGCGACATTGGAATGGAAGGATTGATGGTGAGGGTGGTGCGAGCTGGGCATCCGGGCCCTCACCAGCTTGTGGACATGCAAAACCGTGCTAAACTTACGTCGCCATCGCTGCTAGCCCTGTGGGTGAAGGGTGATCACACAGGGTTCATCGTTGGTTGAGAGCTTGAGGTTCCCATGGCGCTAAAAAAATCCCAACTCTATTCCTCCCTCTGGCAGTCCTGCGACGAACTGCGCGGCGGCATGGATGCCTCGCAGTACAAAGACTATGTCCTGACGCTGCTGTTCGTGAAATACGTGTCGGACAAGGCCGCTGCGGATGCTAAGGCGATCATCGAGGTGCCCAAAGGCGCGAGCTTCGCCGACATGATCAAGCTCAAGGGCGACAAGGAGATCGGCGACAAGATCAACAAGATCATCGGACGGCTAGCCGAGGCCAACGATCTCAAGGGCGTGATCGACCAGGCCGATTTCAACGACGAGGCCAAGCTCGGCAGCGGCAAGGAAATGCAGGACCGGCTCTCGAAGCTCATCGCGGTCTTCGAGGGCCTGGACTTCCGCGCCAACCGCGCCGAAGGCGACGACCTGCTGGGCGACGCCTACGAGTACCTGATGCGGCACTTCGCCACGGAGTCGGGCAAGAGCAAAGGCCAGTTCTATACGCCGGCCGAAGTCTCGCGCATCATGGCCCGGGTCATCGGCATCGAGCGCGCCAGGGAGTTGCGCGAGCCGACGGTGTACGACCCCACCTGCGGTTCCGGCTCGCTGCTCATCAAGGCCGCGGACGAAGCCGCCACGGACAAGCTCGCCATCTACGGCCAGGAGATGGATGTCGCCACCTGGGCGCTCGCGCGCATGAACATGATCCTGCACGACCACCCGACGGCCGAGATCTGGCGCGGCAACACGCTCGCCGCGCCGGGCTTCAAGGACAAACGCGGGGGGCTGAAGACCTTCGACTTCGCCGTCGCCAACCCGCCGTTTTCCGCCAAGGCGTGGTCCAACGGCCTGGATCCGGAACACGACGAGTTCGGCCGCTTCGAGTACGGCATTCCGCCGGCCAAGAACGGCGACTACGCCTTCCTGCTGCATCTCATCAAGTCGCTCAAGAGCACCGGCAAGGGCGCCATCATCCTGCCGCACGGCGTGCTCTTTCGCGGCAACAAGGAGGCCGACATCCGCCGCAACCTCGTCCAACGCGGCCTGATCAAGGGGATCATCGGCCTGCCGGCCAACCTGTTCTACGGGACCGGCATTCCCGCCTGCATCGTCGTCATCGACAAGGAGCATGCGCACGCCCGCACCGGTATCTTCATGATCGACGCCAGCAAGGGCTTCGTAAAGGACGGCAACAAAAACCGCCTGCGCGAGCAGGACATCCACAAGATCGTGGACGTCTTCACCCGCCAGCTCGAGCTGCCGCGTTACTCGCGCATGGTGCCGCTCGCCGAGATCGCAAGCCCCGCCAACGACTACAACCTCAACATCCCGCGCTACATTGATTCAAGCGAACCCGAAGACTTGCACGATCTCGACGCGCATCTGAACGGCGGCATCCCCAACCGCGACCTCGACGCCCTCGCGCCCTACTGGGCGGTGTTTCCCTCGCTGCGCGCGGTGCTTTTCAAGCCCGGCAGCCGGCCTGGCTATTCCGAACCGAACATCGAGACTTCAAAGGTCAAGCCGGCCATTCTGGACCATCCCGAATTCAAGGCCTTCTCCAAACGAGTTGCGACCGTCTTTGACGGCTGGCGCAAGGCGCACGCGCCGCTCCTCAAAGGGCTCACGGTCAACGATCTGCCCCGCAAGGTCATCCACACCCTGGGCGAAGACCTGCTCGCAAGGTTCGGCGCTCTGCCGCTGCTCGACCGCTACGACGTCTATCAGCGCCTGATGGACTACTGGGCCGAGACCATGCAGGACGACGTGTATCTGATCGCCGCCGACGGCTGGCGGGAAGCCGCCAAGCCCCGCGCGGTGATCGACGAGAAGGAAAAGAACATCAAGGAAACGCCCGACCTCACGATCCGCCGCAAGAAATACAAGATGGACCTCATTCCGCCCGCGCTCATCGTCGCCCGCTACTTCAAGGACGAGCAAGCGGCCATCGACGAGTTGCAAGCCAAGCGGGAAGCCGCCACCCGCGAGCTGGAGGAATACATCGAAGAGCACGGCGGCGACGAAGGATTGCTCGCCGACGCCACCAGCGACAAGGGCAAAATCACGAAGGCCGCCGTGAAAGAGCGGCTGAAGGCAATCGGCCGCGACGCGGAACTGGCCGACGAACGCGCGGCGCTCGAAACGTGCCTGCAACTCTTCGAAGCCGAGGCCGAAGCGAGCAAGGCCGAGAGCGAAGCGCAGGCCGCGCTCGACGAGAAGGTCTTGAAGCAGTACGCGAAGCTGACCGAAGCCGAGATCAAGGCCCTCGTCGTCGAGGACAAGTGGTTCGCCGCGATCCGCGCCGCTGTCGAGGGCGAAGTACAGCGGCTCCCCCAACGGCTCGCCGCGCGCGTCAAGGAACTTGAAGAGCGCTACGCCCAGCCGCTGCCGGCCATCGAGCTCGAGGTCGAGACGCTCACCGCCAAGGTCGAGGGCCACCTCAAGAAGATGGGGCTTACGTGGGCATGAGTACCAAGCCGCTGCAGGTCAACGAAGTCTCGGCCGCCTATCAGGCGCAGGCGAGCGCTGACGACGTGCCGCCGGGGTACAAGAAGACCGAGGTGGGGGTGATTCCGGAGGATTGGGAGGCAGTTTCCCTTGGCAATGTATTTACGTTTAAGAATGGCTTGAACAAAGCCAAGAAATTTTTTGGCCACGGTACTCCGATCGTAAATTACATGGACGTGTACAGGCAACCTGGTTTGGTGACTGGCGATCTGATGGGACGTGTGAGCTTAAGTCCGCAAGAGATCAAGAATTTCGACGTACGAAAAGGAGATGTCTTCTTTACGCGAACATCGGAAACGGTTGAAGAGGTTGGGATAGCCTCCGTCATGCTCGATGAACCCATAGACACCGTATTTAGCGGTTTCGTCCTTCGGGCTCGCCCGAAAAATGACATCCTCGAAGATCAATATAAGAAATACTGCTTCACGCCACCCGCGGTCCGCAGGCAAATTACATCAAGGAGCAGCTATACAACACGTGCTTTGACCAATGGGCGTTTACTTTCAGTAGTTTCGATTGCGGTTCCTGGCAAAACCGAGCAACGCGCCATCGCCGAGGCGCTGTCGGATGTGGACGGGCTGCTCGCGGCGCTGGACAAGCTGATCGCCAAGAAGCGCGCCATCAAGCAGGCCGCCATGCAGCAACTCCTCACCGGCAAGACCCGCCTGCCGGGCTTCAGCGGACCGTGGGAGACAAAGCGGTTGGGGGAGCTAGGTCGAATTAGAGGGGGCTCTGGCTTTCCAACCAGTCACCAAGGCGAAGCAGAGGGAGACTATCCCTTCTTTAAGGTCTCCGACATGAAGAATGAAGGCAATGAAACCTTCATGCAGATAGCGAACAACTACATTAGTGAAGCTGTTCGAAAGCGACTCGGAGCCATCGCCTTTTCAGCCAAGAGCATAGTCTTCGCCAAGATTGGTGCGGCCATCTTCTTGGAACGCAAGAAGATCCTTGCCAAGGCGAGTTGTATCGATAACAACATGGCCGCGTTTACCATCGACGATGGGTTCGCCGACTATCGTTTCGTTCACTACGTTCTTCTGAATACCAAACTTGGGGATCTTGTTAGTACAACTGCGTTGCCGTCCCTCAGTAGTAGCGTCTTGTCTTCGGTCGAAATACGTCTGCCTGCGATACCAGAACAAACCGCCATCGCCACCGTCCTCTCGGACATGGACGCCGAGATCGCCGCGCTCGAAGCCCGCCGCGACAAGGTCAAGCAAATCAAGCAGGGCATGATGCAGCAGCTCCTCACGGGGCGGGTGCGGTTGATCAAAGCGGAAGGCGCGGCATGAAGGTGTTATTTCTCGACGAATCGGGTGACCACAACCTCGCGGTGATTGACCCCCTTTATCCGCTGTTCGTGCTTGGTGGGGTGATCGTCGAGCAACGTTACGCCGAGGGTCCGTTGGAGGACGAATTGCGTGATTTCAAGCGCCGCCTGTTTGGGCGAGACGATCTTGTTTTGCACACGGCGGAATCACCCGTAACCGTAACGGCTTCGAGCGGGTGAAGGAACGCAAGTTTCGGGAGCGTTTTTACCGGGAGCTGAACGATCTGTTGCGACGGTTGCGATTTCAGGTGGTGGCCTGCGCGATTCGCAAAGACGATCACCTGCGGCGGTATGGTATAGCGGCGCTGGACCCTTACATGCTGTGCCTCGATGTGCTGGTGGAGCGCTTCTGCATGGAAGTCGGCAACATGCGCGGCGGCGGGGTAGTCGTCGCCGAGCGGCGGGACCCGACCTTGGACCGCGAACTCGAGATCGCGTGGTTGAACCTGAAGGTGCAGGGCACCGAATACCTCAAGGCGCGCGATATCGAAAACCGGATCATCGGACTGAATTTGCGACCGAAAACCGCGAACATCGCGGGTTTGCAACTGGCCGACTTGGTCGTGACGCCGATCGGACGCAAGGTCCTGGGCAAGCCTGTCAAGGAGGACTACCGGGTCGTGGAGGAGAAATTTCGCCGCAGCCGTACGGGCAAGGTGGAAGGCTATGGTTTGGTGGTGCTGCCCAAATGAAAGGGGCCAGCCCCCGCTACGCAGTGACCAGCCCATAAACACAATATAGTCGCGAACGACGAAAAGTTCAAGAGGCTTGAGGGCGTGAGTAAAGTCGGCGACCGGGAGATCGAAACTCAAAAGCGTGTGCTCGCGTTCTTCGAGCATGCGCTGGGCTACCGCTGCCTCGGCAACTGGAAGGACCGCGAGGGCAACAGCGCCATCGAGGAAAACCTGCTCAAGGCTTGGCTCAAACGCCAGGGCTATAGCGACAAGATCATCGGCAAGGCGCTCTTCGAACTGAAGAAGGCGGCGGCACTCGGCGGCAGCAAAACGCTCTACGACGCCAACCGCGAGGTCTATGGGCTCCTGCGCTATGGCGTGAAGGTGAAGCCCGAGGTCGGCGAGCCGCACGTCACGGTCTGGCTGATCGACTGGGCCAACCCCGCCAAGAACGATTTCGCCGTCGCCGAGGAGGTCACGATCGCCGGTGAGCACACCAAACGCCCCGACCTGGTGTTGTACGTCAACGGGCTCGCCCTCGGCGTGCTGGAACTGAAGCGCTCCACCGTGGCGGTGTCCGAGGGCATCCGTCAGAGCCTCGATAGTCAAAAGAAGACCTTCATCCGCCCTTTCTACGCCACGGTCCAGCTCGTAATGGCGGGCAACGAGACCGAGGGGCTGCGCTACGGCGTGATCGAAACACCGGAAAAGAACTGGCTGCGCTGGAAGGAGGCCGAGGCGCGTCCCGAAGCCGGCGACAACCCGCTGCTGCGCGAACTCGGACAGCTTTGCGACAAGGCGCGGCTGCTCGAAATCGTCCACGACTTCATGGTGTTCGACGCCGGCGTCAAGAAGACCTGCCGCCACAACCAGTATTTCGGCGTGAAGGCGGCGCAGGCGCGCGTGCGGCGGCGCGAGGGCGGCATCATCTGGCACACCCAGGGCAGCGGCAAATCGCTGACCATGGTGTGGCTCGCCAAATGGATCCGTGAGCACATCCGGAACAGCCGCGTGCTGATCGTCACCGACCGCACGGAACTCGACGAGCAGATCGAGAAGGTGTTCAAGGGGGTGGACGAAGACATCTATCGCACAAGGAGCGGCGCTGATCTCGTGCGGGTGCTGAATACCGCCGAGCGGTGGCTGATCTGCTCGCTGATCCACAAGTTCGGCGCCGGCGAGGATTTGAGCGACAAGGACGTGGACGCCTACGTCGAGGACATCAGAAAGAACCTGCCCAAGGGGTTTTACCCCAAGGGCGAGTTCTTCGTGTTCGTGGACGAGTGCCACCGCACGCAGTCCGGCAAGCTGCACGACGCGATGAAGGCGCTGCTGCCCGGAGCGATGCTGATCGGCTTCACCGGCACACCGCTCCTGAAGAGCGACAAGCGCCGCTCGATCGAGACCTTCGGCCCCTACATCCACACGTACAAGTACGACGAGGCCGTCAGGGACCGCGTCGTGCTCGATCTGCGCTACGAAGCGCGGGACATTGACCAGAGCATCACCTCGCAGGCCAAAGTGGACGAATGGTTCGAAGCCAAGACCCGCGGCCTGTGGGACGAGGCCAAGGCGCAACTGAAGCAGCGCTGGGGCACGATGCAGAAGGTGCTCTCGGCGCGCGACCGGCTGGAGAAGATCGTCGCCGACATCCTGCTCGACATGGAGACGCGCGACCGGCTCAAGAGCGGGCGCGGCAATGCCATGCTGGTCACGAGCAGCATCTATTCCGCCTGCCGGTTTTTCGAGCTGTTCCAGCAGACGGATCTCGCCGGCAAGTGCGCGATCGTGACGTCGTACCGTCCGTCCCCGGCGGACCTCAAAGGCGAGGAGAGCGGCGAAGGGCTGACCGAGCGGCTGCGCCAGTACGAGATCTACCGCAAGATGCTGGCGGCGCACTTCAACGAGCCGGAAGAATCGGCCATGTACAAGGTCGAGCAGTTCGAGCAGGAGGTGAAGAAGCGCTTCATCGAAGAGCCGGGGCAGATGAAGCTCTTGATCGTCGTGGACAAGCTGCTCACCGGCTTCGACGCGCCGCCCGCCACCTACCTGTACATCGACAAGCAGATGCAGGATCACGGGCTGTTCCAGGCGATCTGCCGCGTCAATCGGCTGGACGGCGAGGACAAGGAATACGGCTACATCATTGATTACAAGGACTTGTTTCGCTCGCTCGAACGCGCGATCAAGGATTACACCGGTGAGGCGTTCGCCGGCTACGACAAGGCCGATGTCGAAGGTCTGCTCAAGGACCGGTTGCAGCAGGGCCGCAAGCGGCTAGAAGAAGCGCGCGAAGCGGTCAAGGCGCTGTGCGAGCCGGTCGCACCGCCGCGTGATACTGCAGCCTACCTGCGCTACTTCTGCGCGGCTGAGAGCGGCAACGCCGAGCAATTGAAAGCCAATGAGCCCAAGCGCGTCGCGCTGTACAAGCGCGCGGCGGCGTACCTGAGGGCCTATGCCGCGCTGGCCAACGAGATGCGGGAGGCGGGTTATTCGGACGCGGAGGCGCAGGCGATCAAGGCCGAGGTCGAGCACTTCGAGAATGTGCGCCGAGAGGTCAAGCTCGCGAGCGTCGACTACGTGGACCTCAAGATGTTCGAGCCGGCCATGCGCCACCTGCTCGACACCTATATCCGCGCGGAAGAGAGCACGAAGCTTTGTGCGTTCAACGACATGACGTTGGTGCAGTTGATCGTCGAACGTGGCGCAAGCGCACTGGATAGCCTACCCGAGAGCCTGCGCAAGGACCGTGGCGCGATGGCCGAGACCATCGAGAACAACGTGCGGCGGCTGATCATCGACGAGATGGCCGTCAACCCCAAGTACTATGAGAAGATGTCCCAGTTGCTGGATGCGCTGATCGAGAAGCGGCGGCGGCAGGCGCTGGACTACAAGGCCTATCTGGAGCAGATCGTCGCATTAGCTAAACGAGTCCGTTCTCCAGAGGGGCAAGCCTACCCGCTGGCCATCAATAGCCCGGCTAAACGCGCCCTGTATGACAACCTCAAGGACATTCCGCGGCTGGCCCAACTTGCACTGCGGGACCACGTCGCCGCCGAGTCGCGAGACGATGTGGCGGAAACTGTGGCCCTGGCGATCGACGACGCGATTCGCGCGGTGAAAAAGGCCGACTGGCGCGGCAACAGGTTCAAGGAGCGCGAGGTGCGCAACGCGATCCGCGATGTGCTGAAGGACGATGCGCTCGTGGACCGCATCTTCGAGATCGTGAAGGCGCAGCGTGAGTACTGAGTCTCATCGGCTCGTCGTGGGCGGTGTACCGGTCGAGGTTCGCCGCCGCGACATCAAGCATCTGCACATCGGGGTCTATCCCCCACGGGGCAAAGTGCGGGTGGCCGTGCCGCTTCGACTGACCGACGACGCGGTGCGTCTCGCGCTGGTCTCCCGCCTGGCTTGGATCCGACGGCAGCGGGCGGCCTTCGAGGCGCAGCAGCGGCAATCAGAACGTGAGATGGTGAGTGGCGAAAGCCATTACTTTCAGGGGCGACGCTACCGGTTGCGTGTTCTCGAAAGCGATGGTCCGGCCAGAGTGCGGCTTGTTGGCAATTCGACGATCGAGCTACGTGTGCGCCCAGGTAGCAGCGCAGCCACGACGCGAGCGGTGCTGATGCAGTGGTATCGGCAACGGCTTCGTGAGGCGCTTCCCCCGCTGCTCGCGAAGTGGGAACAACGGGTGGGTGTGAAAGTGTCCGAGGTGCGGATCAAGAAGATGAAGACGCGCTGGGGAAGCTGCAACGCCGACGCGCGCCGCATCTGGCTGAACCTCGAGCTGGCCAAGAAAGCGCCGACCTGCCTTGAATACATCCTTGTGCACGAGATGGTCCATTTTTTGGAGCGGCGTCATAGCAAGCGATTCCGCGAACTGATGGATACGCTGATGCCCACCTGGCGGCTGGCCCGCGAGGAACTGAACCGGGCGCCGCTGGCGCATGAACAGTGGCGATACTGTGGCGATACCGATGATGACTTGTTGGGAGATGCTGCCTTTTTTGCAGTCGGAGGAGCAAAGCTGGGACATTGAAGGTGACACATGCTTGCGACAGGAATTCGCACCTCGTCATGACGAACGGAGTTGTTATCCTGGGGCGTCTCGCAGCAGGTCTGCCAAGGCTTGAATGGTCATTGGCGCGTTGCCTTCGCATCGGTTGTTGACGAGCACATAGACTTGTCGTTGTTCCGCCAAGGCCTGGGTGATCAACGTAACGGCCTCCCGCCTCATAGCCGGCAGTTCC
Source organism: Nitrospira sp. (assembly GCA_024331045.1). Classification (GTDB taxonomy): domain Bacteria; phylum Nitrospirota; class Nitrospiria; order Nitrospirales; family Nitrospiraceae; genus Nitrospira_D. The sequence goes on along the minus strand of JANDJC010000040.1, from coordinate 13,490 downwards.
TGGACAATTGTGGTGTAGGGCTCGGCTCGCCTCTTGGCTTGTTCATAGGTCATGCCCAATGGCGTCAGCAGCCGCAGCATGACGAACGGGGCGGAAAATCGTTCCATGCGTCGGTGTTGTTCCGCCAGCGAGGGCATCCACGACCAATGATTGTAGACATGGGCGACGGCATGGCGCTCGAGCACCTTCCGATATTCCTGTCCCAGCAGGCGATCGTTGCGGATTTCCACGGCATAGCGAAAGTCAGTCGGCAATTGTCTTAGAAATGTGTCAAGGCGCGAGCAGAATTCACTCGCCGACAGACCGTGTTGTTGAAATTCCAGAATGAAAGGGCCGGCATGGGAGGAAAACCCCACCTCATAGTAGGGAGCAAGGACTGTTTCAATAAATAGCGCCGCATCCAGAAAATGGGGATTGATCCGTCCAGCTTTCGGCCCATAGCGGGCAAGAGGAGCGTAACGAGGAATCGTGATGTCTTCCCACACTTTGAAGCACATTTCAAAATCGGGGGGAATCTGTCGCAGATAACGCCGGATCTGGTCGACCGTTGGGGGACGATAAAACGTGCCGTCATGGCCCACCGTGCGAAACAATAGCTCGCCATTGTACTGATACTGGCAGTATTCCTCGAGGCACTCTTGGGCAAAACGGGTTGGATGGTAATGGCGATGATAAATTTGCCCTCGCCAACTTGGATAAGTCCAAGTGGAGGTGCCGAACCGGATTGGTGAGGATCGCCGCATGTGACGAGTGTACGACGCTCGAGCGGTGTGAGCAATGAGGCGTTCCACATAGATAGGTGAATACGACATTCGCATGACTCGGCTGGCGAGCGAAGAGCAATTTTTCTGGGTGAAAGGCGGAGTAGCTGCTATCCTAGACACGGTATTCCGTGTGAACACCCGCTGTTTCCATGTTTGATGTTGAATTCCCTGACATTGCGATCCACTTGGTTGCCGTCCTGGCGCTTTTGGTGGTCTGGCAGTTTTATCGCATGCAGGTCTTAGCCGGGCGGATCATGGCTATTGATATTCTGGATCGTTCCGGCATTCGAATGTACATCTATGCCGTCCCGGACGATGACGATGTCTGCGAGGTTTGTTCCGCTGCGAACAGACGGGCGTTTCTCCCTTCGTATATTGTGAAAAAAGGATTCGCGCTGCTTCCGGAGCGATGCCGGCGGCAGGTTCCCTGCCCGGTGGTCTTGATTGGGCTTTACGGGGCGTGGCCCGAAGCACGGGAGATCGTGCAACGGTTGCGGGCCAATCCTTCCAAAGGGTGGGTGCAGTTGTCGCCTGAGGAGCTACGGATGTTGGTGGATGGGCCATGGGAACAGAGTATCAGTGCCGATACAGATCGAGTCGGAGTGCGGATGCTCGAAGCCGTCTGTTACGAAAAGATTAATCCGGCCGTGTCCATCGCCGCTTATCGGTATGTGACTGAGGAAGCCAAAGACATTCGACATCTGTGCTTGGTCGTTCCCGCTTATCTTCGACTGGCGCAACTTTTGACCCGCTCAAAGGAGAGCAATCATGTGCTGGAGGTCATCGAGCGTTTTGAGTTGCGGTTTCCTGAGTCGAGGCAGGGGCTGTATTTCCCCACGCGGGAGCAACGTCACCTCATGAAGATGAGGAAAGCGCTCTTGCTAAAGAACCAGCGGGTTGACGCAGCGGCGTAAGGTTGGGCGCAAACGCTAGTACGTGGTTTCGAGGCTTGAGGGTGCTTTATTGAGGACGGCTGCTGCGGCACGGGAGAGGACCGCGTCATGGGTATGGTCGAGGGAATAGACCCGAAATTGAATGAGCCTGGTTGGCAAGAGATCCAGGAATTCTTCTAGTGGATCGGTCGATACGTGCTTGGTGCCCGGATCATAGACGTAGAGCGGATGGCCTCGTTGATCCTTTGGGTCGGGTCTGGGATCGAGGGGAGCCATATCCACCCGGAACGCGACATTCCGTAATGCCTTGGGCAATTCCTTGGCAATGAGGCGCTCGAAGTGCTGGGAGGGGGGAAAGGCCATCCCTCGAGCCTCCCCCCGTTCTTTCAGTGAGGTGCTGTAGGCCATTTTCCACTTCACGTTTCGATCGAGGATCCGGCCCCATTCTTCCCCCAGTCGTCGGCGGGCTCTCGATCGACTGTGTTTCCACGAACGCACCTCTTCTAGCAGAAACCAATCCGTGAGCAATCGGTACTTGTCCATGTGTTTGCGCGGGTCATAAGGAAACAGAAGCTTCATCGTCTCGCCAAAAATATCCCGCAGGTGAATATCGATAGCCCTGGTCGTTCGATGAAAATAGACGTTGGAGTAGAGGTACATGCGGGTGTTGAGGAACATGTGGAGTGCTGGCAGGCCGGTTTTGTGGATGGTGAATCCTTTGTCGGTCACGATGGTGTAGTGGATAAGTCTGGTGAGGTCAACTGGACCAACGGCCACCCCGCACATATAGGAATCTCGCAGCACGTAATCCAGGTTGTCACCCGTGTAAGCGCCGGAGATAACAGGCTGGAGCAAGTCAAGCCAGCGGGGCAGCTGTGAATTGTCCTTGTCTTTCTCTTTGAGAATGAGATGGGCAATTTGGTCCGGATCCAGCTCCTCTCCTTCCGCAAAGGAACCTGAAGGGCTGCGACGGATCTTTCTGATGAGAGGGCCCAGGTGTTCGCGGATGATGATCTGTCCCAGTCGCTCGTGGGTGAGGTCAAAGTTGTGGAGATAATTCTCATCAAAGAAGTGACAGAAGGGGCCGTGGCCGATGTCGTGGACTAATGCGGTGATGCGAAGAAATTCTTCCACGTAGTTGGCCGAGGGGACGTCGGGTGCGACCTTTTGGAGAAACGGATAGAGGTGGCGGGCGAACCGTCCCGCGACGTGCATGGTGCCTAACGAGTGGACAAACCGGCTGTGCTCCGCGGAGGGATAGACCCACCGAGCGCTCTGCAACTGGTAAATGTAGCGGAGTCGCTGGACCCAGGGAGAATCAATCAGATCTTTCTCGGTGCATTCAAAGGGATCTGGGTCGGTGTAAGGAACGGTGAAGGAGATGTAACGATGAATTGGATCGGCGATGAGCGCCGATCCGTCGTAGGGGGCGTTTACGGAAAGGGCGTCCGATCGCTTCGGCCGGTCCATACGGGATCGATCTTAGCGTAGTTGATCGGAAGGCGGCAACGAGGGGGTTGACTCCCGCTGAGGGACGGACCGGTATCGAATGATCAACGTGTAGGCTAGCGGATAAGCAATAAAGGCGCCGATCAAGCTCAAGACCATTCCACCCACAATAAACGGGATTAGATAGGGAGCGACCTGGGTGTAAATTCCCACCAGGCTGAGATCATCCCACCTCAATGGCGGAGTCTCCGTCTGCCCCAGCAACTGTGCTCCCGTCCAATAGGTGGCTCCCAAGATTGGCACGATCGTCCAGGGATTGTTGACAAAAGCGCCGGCCAGAAGCGCCACTACAT
>JANDJC010000040.1:0-10021 GCA_024331045.1 Nitrospira sp. | reverse complement strand
CCGAACAGCCATGCACAGAGGAGCGCCATTGCTGTGTGGAGGCCGTAGGCTGGGCAAAACGCGATGAATACGCCCACAGCAAAAGCCAGTGCGGTCCGCTCGGGAGGCTCCTCCAGCCGCAGGACCTGGCGAAGGAGGGCCCGAAAGGAACGGGGAGGCAATACCGAAGACGGTTTGTTTACGGTCATCATGAAAAACGATGTTCGTAACTGGTAACGGGCATGGGGCGTAGGGTGCCATCAGCTCTTGTTATCTGAATGCCGAACCGCCGGGGTTTGATGACACCGATGCGGGTAATCTGAAAACCCCGTCTCCGGGCCTGCCGCTCGATGGTAGCTTGGAGCGACGGCGGCGCCGTGAACAATAATTCATAATCTTCGCCTCCCTGGAGGGCAAGATCAACGGGAGATGTCTCGCAAGTGGCGGCATAGGCCCGGCAAGCCACAGAAATGGGAAGAGCATCGCCGTCGATTTCGGCTCCCACGCCGCTTTCTTCGCAGATGTGTCGCAGATCGCCCGAGAGACCATCTGAGAGATCAATGGCGGCGGTGGCGAGGCTCTTCTGATTGAGCCATTGACCTTCTTTGAGACGAGCTGACGGGCGCAGATGGCGCTCGATGAGGAACTTGCGGTCCTTGGCTGGTAGGAAACGCCGCCGTCGGCTTGCCGGCCGAGAGGATCGATGTTCATTGAGCAACTGAAGGCCGGCCAACGAGTCCCCCACCGTTCCCGTCACATAGATGTGGTCGCCGACAGCGGCTCCATGACGGAACAGCGCGTGTCCCGCCGCCGAGGTCCCGATAAGAGTGATACTGATAAACAAACCAGCGCCTGATGCCGAAGTGTCACCCCCAAGCAAGGCGACATGGTGGCTGCGGCAGGCTTCCATTAAGCCATCGTACAGCGAAAGAACGGATCTCGATGCGAATCCTCGTGGAATCGCAAGCGCTATGAAGAGGTAACGAGGTGTTGCTCCCATGGCGGCAATATCACTGAGGTTGGCGATGGCGGCACGATACCCGATAGTGCGGGGAGCGGCTGTCTTGAGGTCAAAGTGCACGCCTTCGACTAGCAGATCGGTTGTGACATGCCACCAGACCGAGGGGGGAGAGGTGATGACGGCGGCGTCGTCGCCGATTCCCTTGATGAGCCGGCGAGCACGTCTGCGAAATCGACGCGTGATCGCACGGATCAAAGAAAATTCTGCGATGGTTCGTTCCGTTCGTTTTGCCACCGGTTGCCGAAGCAAGGTTTGAGGAGTGACTCTCGCCAGGATACGCGCCTCGTCAGAGCATGGCGGGCAGTTCCGGTGCGCCGTTTCGCTCCCGCCGCCGCTTCTCCGTGGGACCGACAGGAGGAGCGGCGGCCTTCCCCGAGGCCGGTGTTGGCTTAGGTTTTGGTGCTCCCTGGGGTTTCCGATGAAGCGCGATCTTGATCACTTGGTCCATGGTGTCGACGAAGAGGATGCGAATGCCTTTCAGAAGATGTTTGGGAATCTCTTCTAAGTCTTTCTTGTTGCGTCGGGGGAGAATGACCGTTGTCAGCCTGGCTCGTTTGGCGGCCAGAATCTTCTCCTTGAGCCCCCCAACTGGTAATACCCGCCCGCGCAGGGTGATTTCCCCCGTCATGGCCAGATCCCTTCGCACGGGAATGCCTGCTAAGGCCGAGGCGATGGCTGTGGCCATGGTGATACCCGCTGAAGGGCCGTCTTTGGGAATGGCCCCAGCCGGCACGTGGATGTGGAGATCTTGCTTGGTGAACATGTCCGGAGTGAGATGCAGCGTCTTTTCACGGGATCGAACATAGGAGAGCGCCGCCTGCGCCGATTCTTTCATGACGTCGCCCAGGTGCCCCGTCAGGGTTAGTTGGCCCTTTCCCTTCATGACGGTGGCTTCGATGTGCAACACATCACCGCCGGTTTCCGTCCAGGCGAGCCCAGTGGCCACACCGACTTCGTCTTTTTCCAGTTCCGCTTCCGGGACATGTTTGGGTACACCGAGATACTTGTGGAGATTAGCGGCATCGACGACAAAGCCCCGCCCTTTACCCTCGGCGACCTTTTTGGCCACTTTGCGCATGATGTTGGCAATCTCCCGCTCCAGATTCCGCACACCAGCTTCCCTCGTGTAATGCGAAATGATTTTTCTGATGGCTGGCTCGGTGATTTGGACGTGCTGGTTGGTGATTCCATGTTCTTCCAACTGACGGGGGATCAGATACTTTTGTGCGATGCCGACTTTTTCTTCTTCTGTATAGCCGGGAATTTCGATGATCTCCATGCGGTCGCGCAGGGCGGGAAGGATGGGGTCGATTAAATTGGAGGTGGTGATAAACATCACTTCGCTCAAGTCGAAGGGCACTCCCAAGTAATGGTCGGTGAATGAGGAATTCTGTTCCGGGTCCAGCACTTCGAGGAGAGCGGCGGAAGGGTCGCCGCGAAAATCCATGCCGACTTTGTCGACTTCATCCAGCATGAACACGGGATTGGCGGTTCCCGCTTGCTTTAAGCCCTGGATGATGCGGCCCGGCAACGCTCCAACATAGGTGCGCCGATGTCCTCTAATCTCTGCTTCGTCGCGGACGCCGCCCAGGCTGATGCGGACGAATTCCCGCCCCAGCGCGCGGGCGATCGACTTGCCTAGCGAGGTTTTGCCGACGCCCGGGGGACCGACGAAACAGAGAATGGGGCCCTTCATCTTTTCCTTGAGCTTACGGACGGCCAGGTATTCCAAAATCCGCTCCTTGACCTTTTCCAGATCGTAATGGTCTTCGTTTAAAACCTTGGCCGCGGCTTTCAAGTCAAGGTTGTCTTTGGAACGTTTGGACCAGGGCAGTTCGACCATCCATTCCAAATAGGTACGGACCGTAGCGGATTCGGCGGTGTCGGGGTGCATTTTTTCGAGCCGTTTGAGCTGTTTTTCGGCTTCCTTGAGTACTTTCTCCGGCATGTTGGCGTCGGCGATGCGCTTGCGAAATTCGGCGATTTCTTCGGTCCGCTCGTCCGACTCGCCCAGCTCCTTTTGAATGGCTTTGAGTTGTTCGCGCAGGAAGTACTCGCGCTGCGTCTTGTCCATCTCGCCCTTTGCCTGCGCCTGGATCTTTTGCTGCATGGAGAGCACGTCGATCTCCTTGGCGAGGATTTCGCTGACGCGGCGGAGACGTTGAATGGGATCGAGGACCTCCAGCACAGATTGTGTCACGTCCACCTTGAGCCCAAGGTTCGACGCCACCATGTCGGCCAATCGCCCTGGGTCTTCCAGGTTCTCAATCACGACCATGACGTCGGGGATCATGGCCTTGCCCAGGCTGACCAGCCGTTCAATCTGTTCCTTCACCGTGCGCATGACGGCCTCGGCTTCCAGAGGAGAGGCGGTGGGTTGCGTGTCGACCAGTCTCTCAATGCGAACCGAGAAATAGGGATCAGTCTGGATGTATTTGATGATCTTGCCCTTGACCAGGCCCTGCACCAGAATTTTGATCCGCTCGTCGGGCAGTTTGAGCATCCGCATGATGATGCCGACCGTCCCGATGGTATGGATGTCATCGGGAGAGGGGCTTTCGACATCCAGGGCTTTTTGGGTAGCCAAAAAGATCATGCGATTGCCGGCCAGGGCCGCTTCGATGGCCTTGATGGACATCTCTCGTCCTACGAACAGGGGAAGCACCATGTACGGAAAGACGACAATGTCGCGAACCGGCAACAACGGCAGTTGCGTAGGGATCTCAATATTGTGAGGAATGTGGACTTCTTGCTCGTCTCGCTCGTTTGGATCGGTCATGGCAGGTTCTTCCTTTTATTTTTTGTGTTCGGGGCGGTCAAGGTGGCGGCTTCCCTGGATGGGATATGGGCTGATCCAGCGGAGCCTACGAGCGACGGTTTTGAACCATTGTACGGGTACGAGTCAACAGGTATTCGCGAAAGTCCGCGCCCAACGCCGGATTCTTGAGTGCAAACTCGACGGTCGCGATGAGAAATCCTAGTTTGTCGCCGGCATCATGGCGTTGCCCTTGAATCTCATGTGCAAATATGGGTGATTTCCTGCCCAATTCCTTGAGGGCGTCGGTCAACTGGATTTCACCGTTTTTCCCCGGAGGGGTCTTGCGCAGAATGGGGAAAATTTCCGGAGGGAGAATATAGCGCCCGATGACAGCCAAAGTGGAGGGCGCGTCGGCCGGGGACGGTTTTTCGACCATATCCTCGACGCGATACAAACCGGAGGCCAATCGTTTGGGTGCTACAATGCCGTAGCGACTGACGTCGGCTTTGGCCACGTTTTGTACACCCAAGACCGCCCCCTGTCGCTTGCGATAGACGTGGATCAATTGGGCGAGTGCCGGCACCTCGGCGTCGATGATTTCGTCTCCCAGTATGACCGCGAAGGGCTCGTCGCCGATCAAGTGCTGGGCGCACAAGACAGCGTGTCCCAATCCCAAGGCCTCGGGCTGGCGGACATAGCAGAAGTTAGCCAAGGTGGAGATTTGGCGGATCTGATGGAGCATCTGGCTCTTGCCGGCGCTTTTCAGATTTTCTTCGAGCTCGACCGAGCGATCGAAATGGTCCTCGATCGCCCGCTTTCCCCGCCCCGTGATCACAATAATGTCCTCGATACCCGAGGCCACCGCTTCTTCCACTGCATATTGAATTAGCGGTTTGTCCACCAGCGGCAACATTTCTTTCGGAGAAGCTTTCGTCGCTGGGAGAAAGCGAGTGCCGAGACCGGCGGCGGGGAGCACGGCTTTTCTGACGGTCGCACGAGACATGGCCCGGATAGTATGGGAAGGGGAGGGGGATGTCAAGAAAAGGGCAATGTTGAAAGCGTGAAGCGCCGCTCCCGCGGAGGACCAGACAATGGAGTTCTTCAGCAAGCCGGGAGGGGCCCAAACGGTCGGCACGACGATCGAGGGACCGGTGCCGTTTGCTCACTGGCTCTTTGCGGCGGTGCTTTACAATGGATCGGAGCATCAATATAATCCGGCAGTTTTATCGGGTACGAGTCGGCACCGTGACGATAGGGGTGCATGACGGTATGGGTGATGGTGCGTGAGAAGCGCACGGAAAACGCTGAGGATCGCCACCACTCTTGGTCGTTCCAGAACGGATTCCTTGTCAGTGACCACAACCCTCCTGAAACCATTTCGATGGCTGGTGGCCTTGGCCGCGATGGGATTTACCTTATCCCTCTGGTGTGAGGCGGTTTCCGAGACGATGGGGGGTAAGGTACAGTCGATAGAGATTCGAGGCAACAAACGCATCGAAGTGCCCGCCATCCTTGGCCGTCTGACGCTGAAGGTTGGCGACTTCTATGAGCCGGAGGTCGTGCGCGGACAGGTCAAGATTCTGTATGATTCCGGCTTTTTCGAGGATGTGCGGGTGGAGACCGAATCGGTCGCAGACGGGGTGGCGGTGGTTTTTGTCGTACAAGAAAAGCCGTTCATCACCGAGATCGTCTACGACGGGAACGAGCAGCTCAGCGACGAGAAGCTCAAGGAAAAAACCGTCATCAGAAGCCAAACGTTTCTGGATCTTCAACAGGTCAAGGAAAGCGCGGAAAACATCCGCTTGGCCTACGAGAAAGAAGGGTATTTCAACTGCCAAGTCATCCCGGTTGTCCAAACGTTGGATCAGGAGCGCAAGCGGCTGACATTTTTTATCAAGGAAGGGAAGAAGGCGAGAATTAAACGAGTGGTGTTTGACGGCCTGCGTGCCATCTCGCGGGACGAACTGTTCAAGGTCTTGAGCACGCGCGAATGGGTACCGTGGTACGGCATCTTCACGCGCTTTGCTCTCCCGTCATTTATTTCCGACGCTGGCGTGCTAAAACGCGAAGAATTGTCGAATGATGTGGAACGGATTCGGGAAGTGCTGCTTAATAAGGGTTACTTTAATGCAAGGGTGAGTCTGGCCTCGGTCGAGTTGACGGAAGACAAACAATGGTTTGTGGTGACCTTCAATATCTTCGAGGGCGAACCCTTTACGGTGGGTCAGGTAGGGTTTCGGGGGCATACGGTCTTTGAAGAGGATGAGTTGCGCGAGGGGATGACGATCAAGGTCGGCGAAATTTTTCAGCGGGCCAAGCTGCGCGATGAAATCAGCCGATTGACGGACAAATATGGAAGCAGGGGGTATTCGTTCGCCGAGATCACGCCCAACGTGATTCCAAACGATCTCGAGCGGACGGTCAACATCATCTTCAATATCAAAGAAGGGGAGATGATGCGCATCCGCCAAATCAATATTTTCGGGAACAACAAAACCCGCGACAATGTCATTCGGCGAGAAATCCGGGTGGATGAGCAGGATGTGATCGATACCCCGTCGCTCAAACGAAGCTTTCAGCGGTTGAACAACCTGAATTACTTCGAGACGGTTGAAATCCTTCCCGAAAAGGTAGCGCCAGACAAGGTGGATCTGAACGTCCGTGTCAAAGAGAAACCGACCGGTCAGTTCAGCATCGGCGGTGGGTTCAGCTCATTAGATCGGCTCATGGCCATCGCGAACATCACTGAAGGCAACATTGGTGGCTATGGCTACATGGGACGCATCAGCGGACAGCTTGGTCAGCGGCGAAGCATGGGAACCATTACGTTTCGCAATCCGTACCTCAACGATTCGTTGACATCGTTTCAGATCGATGGCTATCGGACCATCACGAATTTCCTGTCGTTTTTTGAGAGCCGGACGGGCGGGAGCCTCACGCTCGGTCGATGGTTGTCGGAATACAATACGGGGAGCATTAGCATTTTTGGCGAAGAGATCAACTACCGAAGCCCGGCACTGGGGGTATGTGAATCGCGACCCGATATTTGTGCCCAACTGGGGTATCAATCCACGACGGGGTTCCGGGTCAGTGCGTTTCGCGACACCCGCGATTACTTTCTTGATCCCCGGTCTGGTTGGCGGATCGGTGGCGGATTCGACTGGGGTACGCCGTGGATGGGCGGCAGCAACCATTTCATCAAGTACACGGCGGATGTGATCAAGGTGACGCCGCTGCCGTTTGACATGAGGCTCTCGCTTCGTGGGAGGTTCGGTGAAATTCGGACGTTCGAGGGGAAACCGGTACCACTCAGTGAGCGGTTTTATGTCGGTGGCATCAACACGGTGCGAGGATTTGTGTTTGGCCGGGCAGGGCCGGTCGTGCCGTCGACACGCACGACGATCGGCGCCGCCAAGCAAATTATTTTCAACGCTGACTTGATTTTCACGATTTCATCCGAAGCCAAGTTGAACGGGGTGATCTTTTTCGATTACGGAAAAGGCTTTGACGAAAACGAAGCGCTGTCCTTGGATCTTCGGAAAACGGCGGGGGTGGAGGGGCGTTGGATTTCACCGTTCGGTCCACTGCGTGCCGCGTATGGGATCAATTTGGATCCCCGTCCCGGTGAGCGGGGCGGGGTCTTTGAGTTTACCATCGGATCGATTTTTTGAGAAAACCGTTGGTGGTCATGGATGGTCACGACCCAGGCGGCGCCATGAGGCTCAGCTGGTCTGAATGGAGGGGGAAGTGGGTGGCCAGCGCGGTGCTGATGGTGGCGCTGGTCGTGACGGGCTGTGCGTCCCCCTGGTTGAAGGTCGAGCGCAGGATCGACAGCAGGATCGGTGTCGTCGATGCCCAACGAGTATTTGAACGGACCAATGCGGGAAAGAAGGCCAAGGAAAGCCTTTTGTCGTTCTCAAAAGGCCGTCAGGCGCTGATGGAATTGGAAGAGAAGGAGTTGCGCCGGCTAGAGGAAGATTTGATCAAGCAATCCAGCGTGCTAAGTCCGGCCGCGAGGCGCGAGCGGGAAGAACAATTCCGGCGACGCTTGCAAGACTATCAACAGAAGGTCGCGGAGCTCAATCGCGAAGTCCAAGAAAAACAAAAAGACGTGCTGGAGGCCTTTCGAGAGAAGGTCGAAACCGTCGCGGCTAAGGTCGGCAAGCGGCTGGGATTGCAGATCATTGTGGACAAGAGCAAGGGAGGCCCGACCCTGTATCATGATGAGACGCTCGATATCTCGGGATTGGTGATCGAAGAATTCAATCAGGAGTATCCGTAAATGGCGGGGGAGGTGCGGTGATGAAGAAGGCGGGCATCGTTGCGACGGTGGCGCTCTTCATGACAGGGGGGTGGGTGTTGGGGAGCGAGGCCGCTTCGTCGATGAAGGTTGGCGTGATGGATACCCAAATGGTCATGGAGAAATCCAAGGCCGGCAAGGCCGCCTTGGACGAAGTTCGTAATTATTCGATGACCAGACAGAAGATCATCGAAGATGATGAACAGGAACTGAGAGAACTCCAGCAAATCCTGGAGGATCCGAACAGCAAACTCAGCGAGAGCGCCAAGCAGGAAAAACAGGAGTTGTTCCAAACCAAGCTGGCGGCCTACGAACGGCGGATTCAGGATTTCAATCGGGAGATTCAGGAAAAACAGCGGAGCATGGTCGAAGAATATGGAAAGAAGATTGCCGAGGCGGCCAAGGCGGTCGCTCAAAAGGAAGGTTATACGGCCATTCTAGACAAGGGAAACGAGGCGGTATTTCGGATCGTGCTCTATCACAAACCGGCGTTGGACGTGACCGATCTCGTCATTAAAGAATTTGATCGTCAGCATGCAACGGCGAAATAAACCAAATCTGCATCGCGGTGGAACACCGTCCGGAGAGGAGGCAGCGCCAATGGGTAAGGTCGAACAAGTCGAAATTCAAGGATTTCTTCCACACCGCTATCCCTTTTTACTCGTGGATCGTGTCAAGGAATTGGAACCAGGTGTGCGGGTGACCGCGATCAAAAACGTCACGGTCAATGAGCCGTTCTTTCAGGGACACTTTCCCGGACGGCCAGTCATGCCGGGGGTTTTGATCATCGAGGCGATGGCGCAAGCCGGCGGCGTGTTGGTGTTCAAGTCCGGCTGGCCGTCCGGAAAGCCGGTGGTTTACATGACGGGTATCGATGAAGCGAAGTTCAGAAAGCCAGTGGTGCCCGGCGATCAATTGCGGTTTGAAATCGAGGTGCTCAAGAAACGCCCGCCGTTTTGGAAAATGCAAGGAAAGGCGTACGTCGATAATGAAATGGTCTGCGAGGCGGTCGTCACGGCCATGGTGGCCGAGGACAAGGAAGCGGCGGCCAAAGAGCCGATGAAGGGAGAGAAGTGATGCGTGGTCAATCGCCGAGCCCTCGTTCGGATGCGGGACCGTTATCCATCATGAAGCATTCATCGCGGAGGTTGCGCGTGAAAATCCATCCCACAGCGATTGTCCATCCCAAAGCGAATCTCGCCGACGAAGTCGAAATCGGCCCCTATTGCATCATTGGCGAACATGTCGTGATCGGCAAGGGCACCAAACTGTTGTCCCATGTCTGCATTGACGGCTGGACGGAGCTCGGCGAACGGAACGTGGTGCATCCGTTCGCGTCAATCGGCGGCCCCCCCCAACATCTCGGCTATCGCGGAGAACCCACGAAGGTCGTGATTGGCAGCGACAATGTGATTCGCGAATATGTGACAATCAATCGGGCAACGGTGCAGGGCGGAGGGGTCACCTCGGTCGGGTCACATAATGTGCTGATGGCCTATGTCCACATCGCCCATGACTGCCGCATCGGTAACCATGTGATTATGGCCAACGCAGCGAGCCTGGCCGGGCATATCACGATCGACGACTACGCAATCATCGGCGGCTTAACAGGCATTCACCAATATGTGCGAGTGGGAGAGTACGCAATGATCGGCGGCTGTTGCGCGATCGGGCAGGACGTTCCTCCCTTTATGCGGGCGGCCGGCGGCTATCGTGCTCATCTTTATGGCCCCAACACGGTGGGCTTGCAACGGCACGGTTTCTCCATGGAGCGGATCGCCGTGTTGAGAAAAGCGTTCGACCTGCTCTTTCGAGAAGGGCATCGCATCGCCGAGGCCATGCGGTTGGCGCGCAAAGAATTCAAGGGACATCCAGATGTGGCCAAGATTTGGTCCTTTATGGAAGGGACCAAACGCGGCATCTCCCGCGTCGTCAACGTCGATCTGGACATCGAGTTCGATCA
>JANDJC010000039.1 GCA_024331045.1 Nitrospira sp. | reverse complement strand
GTCCGACAGAAAACCGGCCATCACTGTCGGACCCGAGGCGGAAGAGCGTAATAACTGAATGTCGAGAAAGGTGGCTTTGGGGGCGGCAATGGCGGCGTCGTACGCACACATGGTGCCGTGACCGACCGGTGCATTGCCGGGGACCATTCCCGCGCTGGGGACCCAACTGCGGGCTACATCAAGGGTGATGGATTTTCCGCGGGCGGTCAGGTGTGCCAGGTTGATCCCACTATCCACAATGGCCAGCAAGATGCCGGTGCCGTCCATGCCAATCCGATGCATCTGAGGAACACAGAGCAGCCGCTCGACATCGGCATCTGTGCCCATGGGAGGGCTGCCTGGACAAATGAGAGTGGGCTCAATCTGCACATCGGCATAGACTCCGACAACTGACTGATGGCTGGAGAGATCTTCGAGTTTTCCTTCATCCACCTCCGCACGCACGACATAGGTCGATTGCGCAGGATCGAAATATCCACGTTCGTCCAGCGCCAAATCGAATTTCTCTCCGGAAACATAGGGAGCCTGCGCGGCTGACCGCGGGGTCATCGCAGGCAATGGGGCGGGTGAAAAAGACGTATCAAAACTTACACCTGGTATCGTGGGGACCGTTCTCAAGTCCAGTTCCTTTTCCGCTGCGGGCGCAGCGGCAAATGCGCTCTGAGCGAGATCTCTATTGTATTTAAGCTCGACGATGACGCGACGTTTTGCCACAGTGAACCTCCTTTATGTTGATGGCACAAGTTTCACTTCTGCAAATCTGTCCTCGACCATGAACGGTGATTGCTGGTGTGGGGGAGAGAACGATGGACCGCCGCTGAAGAAGCGCCTCGGCCATTTCCGTTGATACGTCAATGCTCACCCCGTACAGATTCACCTCCTTTCATCGGCTGGTCGCACTGGCTGCTGCGGCGTGTCATTGGGTTTGCGAACTGCTGCCACGTGCGGGACGCCTCCACTCCGTCATGGCCGCCCTCAAGGCATGGCGGCCATGAGCAAGGTCTGTTACGTTGTACTACGTATATTGTAGGCATGATTCGTGCCGCACGGTGGTAGTGGTTTCCTCCAACCACTCGTAATTCGCGGGGATGCTTCTTCTCTTGAGACGATCAGTGTTGGTACGTAGGCGTGGCGTGTCCCTTCCTGGCTCATGAGTGTCGAAAGGAGTAGGCGGGATGGATAACGCTGTAATCGGTTGTCGGTTCCTTCTCTAGTTCCTGCCGTTCACATCCAGTTGAAGCAACGGTGCAGCAGGGGAGGATTGAGGATCTGTGTCTCGACCTGAGCATTATCGCGATGGCGCCCATCCCTCGCGTTTCAGCATGTCGGCGACGTTTTCCCCATTGACGAAGACATCGGCGACCACGCGATCGTACACGTCTCGGCCGTATGGGATAAGCTGAATCGATCCAGTGCTCAGTAGATCTCTCAGCCGCTGTGTCGCCGCCCATCCATTCGGTTCGCTCAGTTCCGGTGCGTCAATACCACGAAGCCTGATCCGTTCCGCTCCGATCCGGATCGTGTCGCCGTCGATGACGGTGATCTGGTGCGCGCCGATGAGTCCTGAATCGTGTCGGCGTTGAGAGGGGGGCAAGAACAGCGATGACGAGGGTTTCTTGCCGGGAGCAAGATGGTAGCCTCCCTTGGGAATGCGGCGTGGTCGGCTGTCCAGGGGGCGCCGAGGACGACGAGGCTTGACGGTCGGCAGACGGTTGGGGGCCGTTTCATCGGCATGGGGCGTCCAACAGAGATCGCAGTTCATTCGAAGGTTGGAGCCAAGGTCGGACTCTGGAAGACGCTCGGCGTTTGCATCCATTCCGGAGAGGGCTGCTTCCAAGAGAAAAAGAATGAGAAGCAAAGAGCTGATGATGCGACACAATGCCATGGCGCTGGAAGAGTACGCAGAGGCTGTGCCACGGCTCTTCGGTTGACAACGGTCAAAATCGCATGCTGCAATATTCCCTGTCGTAGAGGGGTGTTGCGCGGGCTGACCGATAACAGGGAGATAGCCCCCAAGGACAGTTCTCAAGGATGGGCTGGGCCGCCGGGCATCTGCGAAGGGTGGCCGATACTCCTGCTGAGCATGAGGAGAAGACTAGACGGAGGGTAGCGCCATGGACATGATGGGACGAGTGGGATTGATCGAGATACCGGTTTTGATAGCACCTGATCAGAAGGCGTGGATGGATCGCATGATTAAGGAAGGGAAAATCGCCGTTCCGCCCGGCGGGACTCTGGAGAAGGGATCACTCTATTCAATGTTTATTAGAATGTTGCTCCACAATGCGATGGAAGAACAGAGGCGACAAGAGGCGTTGGAGCAAGCGGATGAGGATGAGGAGTAGATGCGGAGGAAAAGCATGGGCCTGATATTCAACCGCTGACGGTCGTGAAGGTCTGTCGGTTGTATCCTCGAACCGTATCAGAACCGTATCCGATAGGATATTTTGTTATCTCGAAAGATACAGAGAGAGGACGGAGAGAAGGGTTAGAGTTTCTTAAACGCGGCGTGAGAGGCTTTGATCGTCTTTTCAATGTCCTGCCTGCTGTGGGCCGTGGAGAGGAAGGCGGCTTCGAACTGAGAGGGGGCGAGATAGATGCCCTGCTCCAGCATCGCATGAAAGAACCGTCCATACTGTTGAGTGTTTGATTGTTTTGCCGTATTCCAATCGACCACTGGTCCCGGCGTAAAGAACGTCGTGAGCATTGATCCAACCCGCGTTTGGGTCACGGCAATGCCTGCCTTCCGGGCCGCCTCGCCAATGCCCTTGGCCAGGGCTGCAGAATAGGCTTCCAACTGCTTGTAGACTCCGCGCGCTTTGAGCAATTTCAGAGTCGCCAAGCCAGCCGCCACGGCGAGGGGATTTCCGGAAAGGGTTCCTGCTTGGTACACCGGCCCGGAGGGGGCAATCAGATCCATAATCTCTTTTCGGCCCCCATAGGCCCCGACGGGCAAGCCGCCGCCGATGATTTTTCCCAGCACCGTCAGGTCGGGCTTGATCCCGTACAACGTTTGAGCCCCGCCATAGCACACGCGAAATCCGGAAATGACCTCGTCGAAGATGAGCAGGATGTCGTGGTCGAGCGTGAGTTGTCGCAGCGCTTGCAAGAAGTCCGGAGCCGGCGGAACCACGCCCATGTTGCCGGCGATCGGTTCCAGAATGACGCAAGCCAGTTTGCTCCCATGGTCCTTGATGAGCCGTTGCACTGTGCGGATGTCATTGTAAGGGGCGGTTATGGTGTGTTTCGTGAAGTCCGCTGGTACACCAGGCGAATCTGGAAGACCGAGGGTGGCCAGTCCTGAGCCGGCCTTGGCTAGAAGGTAATCGCTGTGGCCATGGTAACAGCCTTCGAACTTCAGGACGCCATCGCGCTTGGTAAACGCCCTCGCGACACGGATGGCGCTCATCACGGCTTCCGTACCTGAACTGACGAGGCGGACCTTTTCCATAGAAGGAAGCGCGGCGCGGATCTCTGCTGCTAATCGGACTTCTCCCTCTGTTGGTGCGCCATAGCTCGTTCCGGATTCCGCTGCTCGTTTGATCGCTCGCACCACGGCTGGATGAGCGTGTCCCACAATCATGGGGCCCCACGAAAGCACGTAGTCAATATAGGCATTGCCATCGACATCGTAGAGTTTCGATCCCTTCGCTCGCTCGATGAAGCGAGGCTGACCGCCAACAGAGCGGAACGCCCTCACCGGGCTGTTGACCCCTCCAGGGATAAGCTGCTGGGCCTCCGTAAAGAGACGGGTTGATTTGGCCGTTTTCATCATGGCGCGGACCCTACCATGGGGGCGAGGAACTGGTCAAGAAAGCGGAAGAGGGAGGGAGAGGGCCGGACATTCTCACGGAGACTCGTGACGGCTTTTGATGTGTGGATTTTCGGGCGAGACTGTTTGGCCTCCACTTCCTTTTTGGCGCAACTCTTGCTGCGTCACTGGTTAGTCAAAAGCCATGTGGCTGGGAGATCTACAGTGAAAATCATCTGTGCCTGGTGTCTTCAAGAAGGGAAAGTTGCGTTGCTCGGCGAAAAAATGCCCTTTGACGACCTACGGGAGACCCATGGCATTTGCCGGGCCCATCAACTGGCTCTACAGGTTAAATGGAAGCAAAGTCTGCTTGCCATCGCCGACGGAGCGAAACAGCAGCCCTCCCGCACACTTTCAACAAGGTTCCCCTAACACCTTCTAGGTCCGTTCGCGTCATCGCCCCCTTGTCTTGACGGTGTCCTTGCCTGGATGTCTGCCTATCCGTTTGCTAAAATGCCCTGGCTTATCAACCTGTCTCACCGAGCTGCTTCGGCAGAGGAACCAAGTGCGGGAGCCGGTGCCTGTGGCCGTCTGGCGTGCGGGGACAGGCCAAAATGGCAAGATCAAGTCAAGCAAGATCAAGTCACGAGAGAAGGGAAGTAAGGGTGCCTCCAGCACGGTCAGCCTCTCCGATCCTCGGGCTCCTCCTGATTCTAAGCGCCCTGCTGAGCCAGATGTGGATTTGGGAGCCGGTCCATGCCCAAGTTGGCTTGAGCCAGGTCGGCTCGCTTAAACGTTCTCCCGCCGACCTTGTCAAACGGTATGTTCGCTTGGATCAGAAAGGTGCGCGACTGGATGTCATGGGGTTCGACGTGGTGGCGCCCTATGTGGACTGGAGAGAAGAGCCCCTCTGGAGCCGGGTAGTGGTGATTCAGGGGGCCGATGTGTCAGAGGACCACCGACGATGGGAGATTCGCGACAATCTGGACGTCATCATTCCGGTCACATTCCATGTGCGGGGAGAGGTCGATCTCAAGACGGCCACCTTCGTCCCAGGTGAGCGGAAGGAAGAAGTCCGCTTTCATGTGAAAGCAGTAGGAAATGCGTGGCGCATCATCGAGCCGATGATCCCCCCTCACGTCGGTATGACACGAATCGTCAACTTTGTCCGCGAGGCCAAACTTGAAGAAAAAAACGAAGGGCAACGCCGTCTCTTGGCGTCGCTTGAACAATCTTTGCGAGAGAGCCGCTAATGGGACGGGTTTCGGTGGATCTGCTGATTTTTGATCTTGATGGCACCCTCATCGAGTCCAAATGGGATATTGCCAAGTCCGTGAACTATACGCTCGCGCAATTGGGCCTGCCGCAACGGCCACTCGAGGAAATTTTTGGCTATGTGGGGGATGGGGTCAGACGGCTGCTCCGCTCGGCGGTGGGTGAGGGGAATCAGGAACGATTCGAGGAAGCGTTACGGATTTTCCGCGCCTATTATCTCGAACATTGCCTGGATCAAACGACGTTTTACCCTGGCGTCGAACCGATGCTCCGGCATTTTGCCCACAAGCAGAAGGCCATCGCGACGAATAAACCGATCGAGTACACGCGGGTGATTGTCAATGGGTTGGGACCCGGGCATTTCGTCTATATGGTTGGCGGGGATGATGGTTTTGGACTCAAGCCCGATCCCGGCATGCTGCTGCACATCATGGAGAAATTCAACGTGTCAAAAGAGCGGACAGTATTGGTTGGGGACAGTACCAACGACATCAATGGTGGGCACAACGCTGGCATTCGCGTGTGCGCGGTGGGGTACGGGATGGGTAATCGGGAGAAAATGGTGGCATGCCAGCCAGACTGGTTTATTGAGCAACCTCAGGAACTGATGGAGATCTTCGAATGAAGACCAGCTTGAACCAACAATCGATCAATCGTCATGGTCACCAAGGGGCTGTCTTCGTGGTCGTCGGCATGGCAGTGCTGTGGGGGCTGACACCGGTGAATGCCATCGCAGCGTCACCGAACCTCGCTGATCGGGTGATTGAACATCGGTTGGCCAATGGCCTGACGGTGCTGATGGTCGAGCGCCACCAGACACCAGTGGTGTCCATCAACATCACCTTCGCTGTCGGCGGCATTCATGAGCAGGTTGGCCAGACGGGAATCGCCCATTTTTACGAACACATGGCATTTAAGGGAACCAGAACGATCGGCACCAAGGATTATGCCAAAGAAAAACCGATCCTCGACGAACTTGCTCGTGTTGGGACCGACCTGGAGCAGCGTCAGCGTGACCTGGCCGCGAAGGTCGGCGGCGCAACGGCGGAAGAGCAGGCAGCCATTGCGCAGCTCAAGAAACGGTTTGATGAATTGCAAGCGGAAGCCGCGCGATACGTGGTGGGCAATGAACTGGCGTTGCTGTATCAACGACATGGAGGTGTAGGATTTAATGCGTCCACGGGGAAGGACCTGACTCGTTATACGATCAGTCTGCCGTCCAATCGGCTGCCGCTCTGGGCTGCGATTGAATCCGATCGGATGGCCAATCCCGTTTTACGTGAGTTCTACAAAGAGCGGGGCGTTGTGATGGAAGAGCGGCGGTTGCGCAACGAAGACAGCCCGACGGGCCTCCTGTTCGAGACATTCACCTCCGCGGCCTTTCGCGCCCACGGGTATGGGATTCCGACCATCGGATGGGGGTCGGACATCATGTCATTGACGCCGGCTGAGACCGAGGCATTTTTTAAGACCTATTATGGTCCCAACCGAGCCACCATCGCGCTGGTTGGAGACATTCATCCGAAGGCAGTGATCGAGCTGATCGAGAAGACTTTCGGAAAGATTCCTGCCGCTCCGCCTGTAACAGTCAAAATGCCAGTGGAACCTGAACAGCGGGGAGAGCGTCGTGTGGAAGTGGAATTCGATGCGGAGCCGTCGATCGTCATCGGCTTTCATAAGCCGGGACTGGGGCATCCGGATGAGCCGGTCTTTGATGTGATCGATGCCATTCTTTCTGATGGGTTGACATCCCGTTTGCATCGGAAACTGGTGCAGGAACGGCGACTGGCTGCAGCGGTTCATACGGATGCCAACCATCCTGGCATGCGCGATCCCAATTTGTTCATCATCTCGGCGACGCCGCTGGCGCCCCATACGACGGCAGAGGTAGAGGCAGCCATTTATGAAGAATTGGAGCGGCTCAAGCGAGAGCCTGTGTCGCCCAAAGAGCTGGAACGGGTGATCAATAATTTGGACGCCGACCTCGTGCGGGCTCTTCGGTCCAACAGCGGCCTCGCATCTCAACTGGCGATGTATCAGGCCATAGCCGGTGACTGGCGTTACATCTTGACGTCACGTGATCGCGTTGCTGCGGTGACTGCCGCCGATATCCAACGGGTGGCCGACCGCTATTTCACTAAGTCAAACCGGACAGTCGGCATACTGGTGAAGAAGGCCGGCACAAGAATGGCGGCAGTTCGGTCGGAGGAGGGGCTGCCATGACACGGGTGATGCAGATGAATAAGAGGAGGCGGGGCCAGACGTTCGTGCTTGGGGTGGGCATGGTGTGCTGCCTCTCGACCTTGACGGCTTGTGCGGGGCTAAACGAGTGGACCACTACAGATCCCCGGACCATGACGTTTGCGCCTGTCGAGTTCACGCCGCCGGAGCCGGAGCGGCTCGTCTTGGAAAATGGCATGGTGGTCTATCTGTTGGAGGATCATGAATTGCCCTTGATCACGATCACGGCCACTATCAGGACAGGGAGTTGGCTCGACTCGCCTGACAAGGTGGGGTTAGCGTCTCTGACAGGCGCGGTGATGCGGACCGGCGGCGGTGGACGGTTTTCGGCTGAGGAAGTTGATGAAGAGCTGGAGCAATTCGCAGGCCGTATCAGCATTAGCATCGGGCGGGAATCAGGATCTGCCTCCCTGGATGTGTTGAGCAAAGACCTCCCTCGGGGGCTGGAGATTTTCGCCGCACTCCTTCGAACTCCTACCTTCGACCCGGCTCGGGTTGAGTTGGCCAAGTTGCAGGCCATGGAGGGAATTCGTCGCCGGCAGGACCAGCCCGGCTCTATCGTCGGTCGGGAGTTCCTCAAATCGCTGTACGGCGCCGGACATCCAAGCGCCCGCGAGAGCACGGTCGAATCGATTCGCCGCATCGGCAGAGACGACCTGGTCTCGTTCCACCGGGAGACCGTCCATCCAAATGGCATCATTCTGGGCGTGACGGGCGACTTTCAAAGGGATGAAATGTTGAACGCCTTGCGCGCCGCTTTTGGGGACTGGCGGCCGGGAACGGTGCCGGATTTAACAATTCCGGAGGTCGCCGAGCACGATGCAGCCAAGACAGCAGTGTGGTTCATCGACAAGGACACGACGCAGACTCATCTGAGAGTGGGGCACCTGTCGATCAAGGAATCTGATCCCGACTACGCTGCCTTGACGATCGCCAACGATATCCTGGGAGGCAGTTCCTTTCGTAGTCGGCTATTTAATGATGTACGGACTAAGCGGGGACTGGCCTATTCGGTCGGCAGCCGGTTGATGGCCGGTACCCATGACCAAGGCGTCTGGCTCATGAGGGCCGAGACTAAGACCGAGTCCACGCAGGAGGTGGTCGAGCGGTTCGTGGCCAATGTCAATCGCATCCGCTCTGAACTTGTCAGCGATGAAGAATTGGCCGAGGCCAAGGATGCCTATGTCAATTCGTTCGTGTTTTCCTTTTCTAGTCCGTCCGTGATTGTCAGTCGATTGATCGAGCTGGAATATGACGGCCTGCCCAAGGATTTTCTTCAGCAGCTGCGCGACAAGGTCGTGAAGCTGACGAAAGAGGAAATCCTAGCGGCGGCTCAAAAACACCTGCATCCCGAGCGCCTGAAGATCGTCGCGGTGGGGCCCGGAAAAACTTTGCCCGCGGCCTTGTCGACATTTGGTGCGGTGAAGGAAATCAAACTCCCGCCCGAGGGATGAGGCTTACACGGTCGGCAGCACGGCGGTGCCAGACTGCTCTATCGTGGGGTACGGAGTGTCGAGTCATAACTGAATCACTTGTGCATGCCCCTCGAAGACGATTTCTGCGATATCTTGACAAAAGCACGGAGAGGACTTGGGCTCTCGCTTGAGACGGTCTCTCACATGACGGGGCTGCCCGTGGCCGACCTTGCCGCCTGGGAACGGGGGGATCCAATAAAGGACAGAGCGCAGGTTGTTCTGCTGGCTACTGCTTTGAGGCTAAGAGCCGAACCGCTAGCCGAGATCGCCATCGACGGATGGGAGCCTGTTCCCCAGCGATTGCCCGATGGAGTAGAAGCGGTGCGGGGATCGGTCGGCGGGTACGGGGTCTGGGGCTATGTGGTGTTCGACCAGGGGGAAGCAGTCGTGATTGATACGGCGTACAATGCGCAGGCCATGATCAAGCTGCTTGAGGCAAGGGGAGTGCGGCTGACCGGGATTTGCCTGACACACGGCCATGCTGATCATGCTGAAGGCATCGATCACCTGTTAAACCATCGGGAAGTTCCGGTTTATCTGGGGCGAGAAGATCGAGATCTTCTGGACTGGAGACCACGTTCTGATCTCCTGGTCGCGCCGGCGGATGGCCAGGTAATTCGGGTCGGCCGTCGGACGATTGCGTGCCTGGTGACGCCGGGCCACACGCCGGGCGGGATCTGTTATCGACTAGATGACCAGGACGACCCAGTCTGTTTCGTCGGTGATACGTTGTTCGCTGGCTCGATTGGACGGTCTAATCCCAGTACGCTGTATGCCACTCATCTCAAGTCGGTGCGGGAGCGAGTGCTGACGCTCGCGCCGAACTGCCGTCTCCTTCCTGGCCATGGTCCTGCGACGACCGTGGCTGAAGAACGGGCACATAATCCATTTGTAACGATCGCCTAGGCCGGGCTCCATGGTGAACGGGCGCGACGACACCGAACAGCAAAGCAACCAGGCGGTGGCCGAAACAGCCGTAACAGAAGAAGCGACCGGGAGAAGCCTGTCAGCTGATGACGAGGCGGCTGCGGGGTTCGATGAACCGTCGTTTTTCTCCCAATGGACGTTGCCGATCGGCCTGTTTGTCCTGACCTGCTTTACAACCCTGTGGGCCGGAGCCTACCAGGTCTATCGGGGACCCGCTCGCGGTCCCGTTGATTTTCTGCTGGCCAATCCTGAAAACCTCTGGCAAGGGCTGCCCTTTGCGGGGGCGCTTCTCTTCATCCTCGTGACACACGAGCTTGGGCATTATCTTTTGTCGAGGATCCATCGCGTGCCGGCGTCGCTTCCGCTGTTTTTACCGGGCCCTCCGCACTTCATCGGGACCTTCGGGGCGGTGATCCGCATTCGTGGCCCGATCATGAATCGCCTGGCTCTGTTCGACATCGGAGTGGCTGGGCCGCTGGCCGGTTTTCTCGTCGCGGTGGCGGCTCTGATCGTGGGGCTGAACCTCTCGACCGTCGTGGAGGGCAAGGCGGGATTCGGACTGAAATTGGGCGAGCCGCTCTTGCTCAAATTTCTGGCGTGGCTGGTGATCGGGCCGATCCCCGCCGATTCGGACGTCGTGCTGCATCCGATCGGGTTTGCCGCCTGGTTCGGGCTGTTCGTCACCTCGCTCAATCTGCTTCCCATCGGTCAGCTTGACGGCGGCCACGTCGCGTATGCCCTGTGGGGAAGACGTCAGCGGACCATGGCTTTGCTGTTTCTCCCGGTTCTCTTTGGGCTGGGGATGTTCGGCTGGCCCGGCTGGTTCCTCTGGGCCTTTATGGCAGGCTTGTGGGGGATCGGCCACCCCCCGGTGCTGGATCCTGACACACCGTTGGGACCGCGCCGCACTCTCATCGGGTGGATTGCGCTGGCGGTGTTTGTCCTCACGTTTGCGCCCGTTCCCTTTTCGTTCCATTGAACCCGGTCCCTCCGCTTGGTGATGGGGTGTTCGCTCCAAACGAGCGAGCGGCCGATCTTTCCTATTTGCCCACCTATTTGCCTATTTGCTTGCCCGCTGTCGGGGGTGGTCCTAGAGTGGAGTCATGCTGTCCGAAAAAGCGCCGGCGACCTGTCCTCGGTGCCGGGCCGAGCGGGTCGTCGGCGCGGAAGAATGTATCCGCTGCGGGGTCATCTTCGCGAAGTATCGGCCCCTGCCTGTGAAGCCTCCAAAGGCGCCTGCGCCTCGATCGCGACCCATGCCCCGTTGGATTCAAACGGCCCGGAAGTGGCTGATTGAATCGGACCAAGCCGCCGATTCACCGACCTTTTATGGACGGGCCGCTCTGTTCGTCGTCCTGTTCTGGTGGGGATGGACATTGATCGCGGCCCCGCTTGAAACGAATAGTACCGGTGAGTCCTTTCTTCATTTGATCAATCTCGTCTTTCACGAAGCCGGCCATGTGCTCTTTGCTCCGTTCGGCCGCTTCATGATGATCCTGGGCGGGAGTCTGGGGCAGGTGCTGATGCCGATGCTCTGCCTGATCGTCTTGCTGGTGAACACACGCGATCCGTTTGGCGCCTCGGTGGCCCTCTGGTGGATGGGAGAGAGTGTGATGGACGTGGCGCCGTATATCAACGACGCGCGGGCCATGAATCTGATTCTGTTGGGTGGGGTTACGGGAAAAGAAACGGACGGCCACGACTGGAATAATATTCTGTCGATGATGGGTCTCTTGGAGTGGGACCATCGGTTGGCGCAGCTCACCCACCTGATCGGCATTCTGCTCATGCTCGGCTCTTTTCTCTGGGGCGGCATGCTGTTGCTGCGCCATTACCGACGGCTTTCTCCTCGTCCCTTCTCATGATGCTATGGTGCTCGCGAGCCGTCATTCATGATGCTTGAGGGGAAGTGGGGGCTCCCTTTACGATGGCGTTTCCCGACGACGGCTCTCTCGTGATCGTTCTGTCGGAGGCAGAAGATCGGAACCGTCCCATGCTCTGTGGGCTGTCTTTTTCTGCACGTTGTTCCGCGCTGATCCTGGTCATGGTCCTCTGGGCGTGCACCCTTCATGCGGGGGAGGGCGAGTCTTCCTTGGAAGCGCAACCGGCGGTGCAGCCCAAGCCGATGGCTCTGCTCCAGCAACTCTCCCAAGACTGGCACTATGGAGCTTATCTGGACGTCGGGTATGTTGCGAACTTCAATTTCCCCGACAATGATCGGTGGCGCAACCGCTCCACGACCTCTCGGCATAACCAGCCGGCTCCCAATATGGTGTTGGCCTACGCGCGCAAAGAGGCGGTCGCCTCGTCGCGATGGGGCATGGAGTTGGGCGTGCAGGGCGGCTATGACACGGTGGACTTCGCCTTTCTCCCCGGAGAAAAAAAGGTGGATGGAGCGGACGTGTTGCGGCACGTGCATCGGGCCAACATGTCCTATCTCGCGCCGATTGGTAACGGCCTGCTGGTCACGGTCGGATTGTTCGAGAGCCTGATGGGATACGAATCGCTCTATGCGAAGGACAACGCGAACTATACGCGAACGTGGACCGCCGATTATTCACCCTACATGATGTTCGGTCTCAATGTGGTCTATCCGATCAACGACCGGTTGACCGTCTCGCCATTTGTGATCAATCGATACGCCCACCTCTCCTACACGGTCGCGCAGCCGTCTTACGGTGTGCAGTGGTCCTACCGCTTCATGCCGCACCTGACTGTCCGGCAGACTCTCTACTGGGGGCCGGATCAAACGGACGCGTCGCCGGAGTTTTGGCGGCTCTACGCCAATCACATTGTGGAGTGGAAGACCGATAAACTGATCGTGGCCTGGTCATACGATATCGGAACGGAGAACATCGCCCATCGTCCTGGGAACCCTCGTGCCTTCGTCATGGGCGGCAATCTCACGGTGCGGCGGCAGGTCACCGACGCATGGGCCGTGGCGGTACGCCCTGAGTTTTACTGGGATCGTAACGGACGGTGGACCGGTTCGGAGCAATTCGTCACGGCCGTCACTTCCACGGTGGAGTATCAATTGCCCTCTCCATGGCTCACGGCCATCGCCAGGCTTGAGTATCGCTACGACAGGTCAACCGGCGTGGGGGGAGGGTTTTTTAAGCAAGGACAACAGGCTCCTGGCATCCCACTTCTGGCCGCCGATCAGCATCTCTTCCTGCTCGGTCTGCTGCTCCTGTTCGATGTCCGATGAACATTACCGCCGCTCCGTCCTCTTCGCGCCTCTTCGCGTTTGCCACGGACAGCGGAGATTGGAATCGTCACATGATTCATGAGGAGTGAGAAGTTTGCCTGCTGGCATTCTGCTCCACCAGCTCCGCCATTGATTCTATTCTATGATCGGCCGGATGGCATCGGCGATGGCCTGCACGAGGCCTTCTTGATCGGTCACCACTTTGAGGCCACTGAAGCTCAGGTGGTATCCGTGGTGACCCGGCGCTTGGATCGTTGCGCCGACTTCGACTTGGTCGCCTTCCTCCACGTCTGGATCCCGGACCACGGGCGTGCCGCACAGCCCTAACACGGCGACAGCCATACTAGCGGTCTCATCTTCGAGCCGGAACAGGTAGGCACCGTAACAGACAACCTCGTCTGGTCGTTTGTAGGGATCGAGCGGAATGACATCATGAACGGTGCCGCGCAGCGTGACATGACGCAAGTGATAAGCGTGGGGCTCTTCGAGGATTTGGCGGATGGTGATGGGCTCGTCCGCCCACGGGAAGGCAAAAGACCTCGCGCTTAGTAACAGCAGCAGGAGTAGGATGAGGCCGTAGCGGAGAGGATGTTTCATGGAGAAACAATTTCGATCACAATTGAAATCACTGGCGCCGTCATTCTACCACGTCGCTCGCCTAAAGCTGGTGGTCGCACTTTTTCTTGGCGTCGGTGTCCACTATAATCCGCCTCTCCCGGTGAAGCTTGCGGTGGCTGGGAAAAGGAGGAGGAGTGGGATGGTGGATCAACGGCGGGTCCAGTCTTTCGTCAAAGCCATTCGTCCTCGCTACGAGGATTTTTTGGCGCAAATGGTTCAAGTCCCTTCAATTAGCATGGACCCTGTTCGAGCCGGCGACATGCGACGGATGGCGGAGCTGGCCGCTGCCTGCCTGCGCGAGGTAGGGGCAGAGGCAACGATCGTGGAAACCGGCGGGTACCCGCTAGTCTCGGGTGGTTGGACGCTCGGCACCTCATATCCCACCGTGACCATCTACAACCATCTGGATGTCCAACCGGCGCAGGAACCAGAGTGGAAGAGGGAGCCGTTTGCATTCAAGAAAGAAAACGGCCTTTACCACGGTCGGGGTGCGACGGATGACAAAGGGCCGGCGCTGGCCGCCTTGTTCGGAGCCCTCTGTGCGGTGGAGCAGGGGGTACCAGTCAATGTTCGGTTTCTTTGGGAACTTGAGGAAGAGATCGGCAGTCCACACTTTGCCGCAGCTCTTAACAATCGCAAGGCGATTCCCCCGCCTGACTCGGTGGTGGTGTCTGATACGATCTGGATCGCAAAGGGTCGTCCAGCCGTTCCCTACGGATTGCGGGGGTTGTTGGGCGCGCGATTAATCCTTCGCACGGGGGAAAAGGATGCCCATTCGGGACTCACAGGAGGGGCGGCGCGCAATCCCTTGGCCGAGCTGATGGAGGTGGTGCAGGACTGTGTGGATGCCAAAACCGGGAGGGTCAAGATACCAGGCTTTTACGACGATGTTGTTGAACCGACCGAAGAGGAACTCAGGGATTTCCTGAAATCAGGTTTTCGGGTTGATCGGTTCAAAACGGCTTATGGGTTTCGATCAATTCGCACAGACGATCCCCTTGAAGTCATGCGTCGGATCTGGGCCATGCCGACTTTCGAGGTCCATGGCTTAAACGGCGGATATCAGGGGGCAGGGATCAAAACAGTGGTTCCGAGCTACGGAGAGGCAAAGATTAGTATGCGTCTAGTGCCAAATCAGGTTCCGGAGACCATCTTTGCTCTGTTGAAGAACTATGTGGCCCGGCTCAATCCGGATGTCACAGTGATCCAGGAGGGGGTCTTGCGGCCGTTTCGAGGACTGTTCCAGGGGCCCTACGTGGAAGCGATCAGCCGGGCGATGAAAAAGGGATTTGGCAAAGAACCGGCCTTGGTTCGGGAAGGGGGCTCCATTGGAGCCGTGGTCATCATGCAGCAGACCTGGCATGTGCCCATTGTGTTTATGGGGTTGAGCCTACCGGAACATGGGTACCACGCGCCAAATGAATACTTCGATTGGAGACAAGCGTCAGGGGGTATTCTAGCTTTCGCCCACTATTGTTCGGAACTGGCGGCCATGGGCAAGGTGGAGCCAGAGCAAGAAAAGAGGGGACGACGGCGAACGGTTGGTGGGAAAAGCCAGAGGGGGTGGTAGAGCGTTCATTTTTTGCCCCCTCTGTTCCAATCTGAAGGCCGTGACAGACAATCTTTGTCGCCGAAGATCGGATCCTAACGGTTTGATCGCGTAACCGATTGAAAACCTGTGGATTTTAATCGACTCCTTTTCTCCATATGGGCATGGTTGTTGCTCACCTTATACTTGGAAGAACGCATGAGAGTGTGCGAGTGAGAGTGTGTGGGAAGGGGCAAGGGCTAGTTGGTGCGGGGGTGGCGTCTGAGTAGTTGAAGCCGTCATGAACAGTCATGAGTAAATGATCATGAATAATGACGTTCCCAAGGTGGTCGTTGTCCTTGTGACAGTGCCCAATCAGCGAGAAGCCGATCGGATCGCCGAACAGATGGTCCAAGAACGTTATGTTGCCTGTGCCACGACGGTGCCTGGAGTCCAGTCTGTTTATTGGTGGGAGGGGAAGGTTATAAAAGAGCAGGAAGTCCTTCTTCTCATGAAAACGACAGAGGCTAAGTTTCCCCTGCTCCGGGAAGCAATATTGAAAGTCCATCCCTACCAAGTACCCGAAATACTTGCTTTATCGGTTATGGATGGATTGCATCAATATCTTGAGTGGGTTGTGAAGGAGACATCCTAGATCATGTGGTTGTATGAAGATCGCAAGTTCTTTCGGTTACATGCCGATAACAAATACCGACGAAGAAGGGTTGACCGAAGGGGTTGGGATGAGTAGACTTGCGGTCTCTTCGAGCAATTGGGTCACCCCGATTATAAAGGAGTGAACACCATGCCGCAGACAAACAGCCAAGACAGCAACGAGGCCTACACCGTCGTCATCTTCCGCGGGTCGACGGCCAAGCCGATCCGGTTTAATTTTCCGAAAAAACTGGTCCGGAATCTCACGATTGTGTGCTGTGTGCTTTTCCTGGCGGATTTCCTTGTGATCTCCCATTATGTCATGAGAACCAGAGAGGTGTGGGAGCTGTCGGCGTTCCGTGCTGAGGCCATGAGCGCCAGGGAACAAACAGCCGCCTTCTCTTCTGCAGTGGAGGACCTCAAACGGCGACTAGTGGCCATGAAAGAGGTCAATCAACGGCTTCGGGTGATGTTGGGCATCGAAGTGCCGCAAACGGGAGATATGGTCAATGGACGGGGCGGTGAAGATGTTCCCTTGCCAGAGGGAAGTTCAACAACAGGCAACGGGTTGCCGGACGGTCAAGACCAGAGAGGGGGGGGCTCACGGACGAGCACAGAGGGGGCTATGCGGCCCGATCATTCTGCCGTTGTTGATTCCGACTCCCTAGAGAATAGGCGGCTAGCCGCCTCGGTGAAGGAGAGTCTGGAGTGGTTGTCAAAAGAGGCAGCCATTCAGGAACAAATTTTAAGTGAGCTCTCCCAAGCAGCCGAGCAACGGTCCTCTCGATGGGCCGCGACCCCTTCAATTTGGCCGGTCAAGGGATGGGTGACATCGGGATTTGGCCCCCGCATTTCGCCCTTTACGGAAAAACTGAGTTGGCACGATGGACTTGATATTGGTGCCCCTCCCAATGCTCCGGTTCACGCCACCGCACAAGGACGAGTGATCCTGACAGCATATGATTCCAAATTGGGAAATATTGTCAAACTAGATCATGGGTTTGGAATCGAAACCGTGTATGGTCACCTGGCCAAGGCCCTCGTCAAAGAAGGACAGCGGGTGAACCGCGGCGATGTGGTGGGGTTGGTGGGCAATACCGGACTCTCGACAGGACCCCACCTGCACTATATGGTCAAAGTCAACGGGCAGGCCCTCGATCCCCTCAAATACATCTTGGAGTAGTCTTAGCTTGCCAGTTGCAGCCTTCCCCGGCTGGTTTGATGGGCAAGGATGGCAAGGACTTCCGGAGAGGGGCTCCCACGGGTTGTTCCTGAGAAGAAAGAGTACAGTGTGATTGAATCAGAATGGTCGGCTCTTCGTTAAGATCATCCCCCCTTTTATAACCCGAAACCAGCTGATGATTTCCCTGTAGCAGAGAGCTGTTCCGTGACCGATGTTGATCCATCCCGGTCTGTGCGCCCTCAGCCGATCCAGGCGATTGCCCACGCCCTTGGACTTTCCCCGGAGGAAGTGATTCCCTATGGTTGGCTCAAGGCGAAAATTTCCCTCCATGCCTTGGACCAAGTGCGATCCAAACCGACAGGCCGGTACGTCCTTGTGACCGCCATGAATCCAACCCCCCTTGGAGAGGGGAAAACCACCACCGCCATCGGGTTGGCCATGGCGCTCAACCAACTGGGATATCGAACGGCCGTCACACTGAGGCAACCGTCTTTGGGACCGGTGTTTGGAGTGAAGGGGGGAGGAACTGGCGGGGGACGGGCGCAGCTCATCCCCATGGAGGACATCAATCTCCATTTCACGGGAGACGCGCACGCGGTGGCTGCCGCTCACAATCTGCTCTCAGCCTTTCTGGACAATCATCTCTTTCACGGCAACTCTCTCGACCTTGACCCCCAGGGGAGTTTTTGGCCACGGGCCATGGGCCTCGGTGATCGGGCGCTGCGGGAGATTCGATTGAGCGAGGAGGAGGCCGGAGGTCGGTCAAATCGCTTTGTCATCACCGAGGCCTCTGAGGTGATGGCGGTGTTGGCGTTGGCCAAGGACTACCACGATTTGAAAGCTCGCCTTGGCCGCATTGTCGTGGGGGTAACAAGGTCCGGGGCCGCCGTAACCGCTGAGCAACTTGGGTGTGTCGGCTCGATGGCCGTCTTGTTGAAAGACGCTCTGGCCCCCAATCTCGTCCAAACGTTGGAAGGAACGCCGGCCTTGGTGCATACAGGGCCCTTTGGCAACATTGCGCATGGCAACTGTTCCGTGCTGGCTGATGCCATTGCGCTTCGGTGCGCCGATTTCGTGGTGACCGAAGCAGGGTTCGGGAGCGACCTGGGCGCCGAAAAATTTTTCAACATCAAGTGTCGCGCGTCGGGATTCAAACCAGATGTGGCGGTGGTGGTGGCGACCCTGCGAGCCTTGAAACTGCAGGGAGGAGCCGGGCCGGCCAAGGCCGGTGCGCCATTGCCGCCGGACCTAACGGGACCCAACCAAGACGCCTTGGCAAAAGGGTTTGCCAACTTGAATCAACACATTGCCAACGTGAAGAGACACGGAGTGCCAGTGGTGGTGGCGGTGAATGTGTTCAAAGAGGATCCCCCCGCCGAATTGGAGTGGGTTCGGGAACAGTCGATCAAGGCGGGAGCCATCGAGGCGGCCCTGTCCACCCATTGGGCGGATGGAGGCAGGGGGGCGGAGCACCTGGCGGCTGCGGTTGTCAAAGCCTGCGAGCAGCCGTCGCAGTTTCGCTATCTGTATGACCTATCTTGGCCAATTCGGAAAAAAATCGAGACCATTGCCACCACGATGTATGGGGCCGACCATGTGCTCTTTGAGCCGGATGCGGAACGACAGATGGAACGGGCAGAACGATGGGGCTTCGGAGCACTTCCGATCTGCATGGCCAAGACCCCCTTTTCGTTGTCCCATGATCCGAGTCTCAAAGGCCGGCCGACCAACTTTACCGTGCCGATCAAAGAATTGCGCATTCTGGCTGGTGCCGGGTTTCTCACAGCCGTTTGTTCGGGAATTCAACTGATGCCGGGGTTGCCCAAGAAGCCGGCTGGTGAACGGATTGATCTCGATCCAGCGAGCGGCGCGGTCGTGGGGTTGTTTTAAGATAAAAAGGTCAGCAGTGGAGTAGGTGCTGCATCTGCCCGCTCACGGCCCTCCCCGCTGTTTGAGGTAGCGGAGAAATTCCGAATCAGGACTCATGATCAGTGTGGACTTGTCCTTGAACGTGCTCTTGTAGGCTTCCATGGAGCGGACGAACTCAAAAAACTTAGGATCTTGGCGGTACGCCTGGGCGTAGATGCGGAAAGCCTGGGCATCGCCCTGTCCCCGCAATTCCTCAGCTTCTTTATAGGCCTGGGCGAGAATGATTTCTCGGTCCTTTTCCGCTTCTGACCTGATTTTCTGAGCCTCTTCCGCCCCCTCAGCCCGGTATTGCTTGGCCTGCCGTTCCCGCTCGGCCTGCATGCGGGCGAAGACCGCCTTCTCGTTTTGCTCGGGCAGGTCGGCGCGTTTGATGCGGACGTCTTGAATCTCAATGCCGTAGGCGGAGGCTTTCTCGTTCGCTCGTTTGGAGACAGCTTTCATGATGTCGCCCCTTGTACTAGAGACGATTTCCAGGAGATCGTGCCGCCCCAGTTCGACGCGTAATTCGGAGTAGATGATGTCGTGCAGCCGTTGTAAGGCGCCGCGCTGGCTTTGGAAGGCCTGATAGACCTTCAACGGATCCGTAATGCGCCACTTGGCGAAGTTGTCGAGCAAGAGCGTCTTCTTGTCTTGAGTGATGACGTCTTGGGGGCTGGAGTCATAGTCCAGGAGCCGTTTGTCGAAGTAGGTCACCTCCTGCACGAACGGTATTTTAAAGTAGAGGCCTGGTTCCGTGATATTCCGCACTGGCTTGCCCAGTTGGACGACGATCGCGGTTTGAGTGATATCCACGACAAAAAATGGGGATGCACCCAAGACGACCAATGCCACGATGACCGCGATGAGCGCAATGACCAACCCCTGCATCGTCATGGCTGGTTCTCCGCCGCTTCTAGTTTGGGAGCCGGTTTTGTCAACCGCTCCAGGGGCAGGTACGGGAGCACGCGCTCGCCGCCCTTGCCGTCGATGATGACCTTTTCCATGTTCGGGAGGATTTCTTCCATCGTTTCGATGTAGATCCGCTTGCTGATGACATCCTTGGCCTGCTGGTATTCCTTGAGCGTGGCAAGGAACCGATTGACTTCCCCTTGAGCCCGGGTGACCCGCGCCTGCGCATAGCCTCTTGCGCGGTTGACCAGTTCCGCTGCTTCGCCCTTGGCCTTGGGAATGATGTCGTTCCGGTAGCCCTGCGCCTGATTGATCAGTTTCTCACGATCCTCCTTGGCGTTGGTTACGTCCTTGAACGCGGCGGCGACAGCTTCGGGTGGATCGACGTCCTGGAGCTGCACGGCGGCCACCTGGACGCCGGCGTGATAGTCATCGAGGATGCTCTGGAGCAAGGTCATGGTGCCTTGCTGAATTTCGGCTTTACCGGTGGTCAGGGCTTCGTCGATTTTGCTTTTGCCGATCACCTCGCGCATGGCAGCCTCGGCCGCCTTGCCGATGGTCTCGTGAATATCCGCCACATTGAACAAGTAGTCAGTCGAGTTTTTGATTTTGTATTGAACGATGAACTCGACTGCGAGGATGTTCATATCTCCCGTCAGCATCAGTGCTTCCTGTGGGACCATCTGTTGCCGGCCTTGAAGATTGGTGCGGAACCCCACCTCCACGCGGTGGAGCTTTTCTACCTTTGGTTGAAGGACGGTTTCGATGAGTGGAATTTTGAAGTGGGGCCCCGGTTCCACCGTGCGAACGGGTACCCCGAATCGCTTGACGACCCCCTCTTCGTCAGGGGCGACGATGAAAATACTTTGCCACACCAGGATAATCAGCAGCGCAGCAACGATGAGGTTGGCCAGGCCACCGGAGGGAAGTTTGAACCCTCCCTGAGGAAAGAGGGTTTTTAGTTTTTCCTGGGCCTGCTTAAGGGCCTCCTCCAGCGGGTCTTGTCGTCGACTCCAAGGATCTTTGGGGTCCCAGACCATGGGAAGTCGCTCACTCCTCCACGAGGGTACGCACAACCACGCCGCAACTTAGCAGAAGCCAAGAAGTGGGAGCAACCCTAAAACACCGGTGAAAGCACCAGGTAGCAAAGAGAAGTGAACAGAACGGTCGCCGGCAGCGTGACGCCCCAGGCAAGGACCATGTCGCGAACGGTCCGCCACTGGATGGTGCGCATGCCGTTCCGGAGGCCGATGCCGATGATGGCGGAGCTACTGACATGCGTGGTCGAGACCGGCAATCCCATGATGCCGGACAAAAGAACCAGAGAAGATGTTGTCAGATTCGCCGAGAGTCCTTCCACGTGGTCCATTGTTGTGATGCGCTCGGCCAGCACCGTCGTGACCCGTAACCCTCCAAGGTAACTGCCGATCCCCATCGCCAGCGCAACTCCACCGAACCATACAAGTGATGAGGCGCTGCTGGGCCATACGGAGGGCAAGGAGCCAAGCAGCAGCATTGCCACGATTTTCGGCGCGTCGTTCATCCCGCGGGTGAACGACACCAGGCCGCTGGAAAGCCAATGAACCGTATCCAGTCCTAGCACAAGCCCTCGCAAGCCGGCCCGCTCGCAGTGCAACGGGACGTCGGCGACTGGTCGGCCGAAGGCCGTCGTTTGAAACAGGGTTCTGGTGCCGCCGTGCGCGTCGATGGTCACTAAGGCGCGGGATGCCGGCAGCAGGCAGACACAGGTGTTTCCCAACCTGGTGGCCAGACGATGCACTCCTGGATGGAGGAGATAGGAAACGGTGAGAGCGAGCAAGGGGCTGAGCAGCAACGGCAACGCGATCTTCTTGGCGATGGCGGGCCAGATCAATGCCTCATGGGGTAAGGAGGTCAACCCCGCTCCCACGATGGCGCCGGTCAAGGCATGGGTCGTTGAAACGGGAAGGCCGGTGCGTGATGCGAACAAGATCCAGACTATCGTTCCAGTCAAGATCGACAGAACGGCCGCGGGCTGGAACATCGCGTCGGGCCGAACAAGGCCTCCGCTGAAGGTCTTGACCATCGCTCCGCCGATGAACGCCGAGGCCGAGGCGCCGGCGACGGTCCAGATAGTTCCCCAGAGGATGGCGGTGTTGTATTCGGTGACCCCGCTTCCCACGAGAGTGGCGACGGACTTCGACACGTCGTTCGAGCCGTTGGCGTAGGCCAGAGCCAGAACAAGGAAGAAGGCGAGCAACTCCATGGTGAG
The DNA here is from genome assembly GCA_024331045.1 of Nitrospira sp. Taxonomy (GTDB): domain Bacteria; phylum Nitrospirota; class Nitrospiria; order Nitrospirales; family Nitrospiraceae; genus Nitrospira_D. The sequence continues at coordinate 3,160 of JANDJC010000039.1, read as the reverse complement.
CAATCAGAGCAATCAGATGGAAGACATTGCCCGCAAGGAGCGCTTTGGCGTTTGCTGTCGAAGGGCCTGCAATCTGAGCCGTGAGGGATTCATCCGGTCACACTTCCGCCGCAGGAGGAGCCCGTTCCCGCGGTGCAGCCATAGCAGTGATTTCTCGTCACGATCTGACGTCGGTGGAGTCTGGTCGGATCGAAGTCGCGAATATGCCTCGGCGCGCCATGAGAGACCGGCAAATCGAGCATTTGGTTAAAGTCGCAATCGTACAGCGTCCCATCCCAGCCGACCGACAGGGTGTACCGACACATCACGCCGGCGGCGGCTATGGGATTGAACGCATTCGCCAGCCTCGTCATGTACTGTTCGTAGTTGCCGCTTTCCAATAAGAAGGCCAGAAACCGGCTGATCGGCATGTTCGTAATCGTGTAGAGCCGGTTGAACTCGATGCCATGCTTAGTCCGCAGTTCGCGCTTGAACTGAGCTTCAACGGCTGCTTGCTTGGGTGGCAGAAACGCGCCGACCGGATTATGAACGAGATTCAAGACCAGTCCGCTCTCTGGTCGGCCATACCCAGCCCTGTTTAACAGGCGAAGCGCCTCGATCGATTTCTCAAATACCCCTTCGCCCCGCTGTGTGTCGGTTTGGCCGGCTCGAAACGACGGCAGGGAGGCGATGACCTCGACTCGGTGCTCGGCCAGAAAATGAACCAAGTCTGCTTGTGACGGAAGCAGCAGGACCGACAGATTGCACCGATCGATCACATGACGCTCTAGGGCGCGGGCCCGTTCGACCAGCCAGCGAAAGTTGGGGTTGAGTTCCGGCGCCCCGCCGGTGAGATCCACCGTGGGAATGTCGGTCCGGGCTAAGACCGAAAGGCACTGTTCTGCTATCTCGCGCGACATGCTCTCCGGTCGATCAGGGCCAGCGTCCACGTGACAGTGGCGGCAGGTCTGATTGCAGAGTTTGCCTAGGTTGAGTTGGAGGACCGTGATACCGGTGGCATGGAGCGGAAAGAGCCCAGCTTGATGGAGACGAAGGTCAAAGGGCAATGGACCGGACGGCTGATCAAGAACCCGAAGTTGTTCGGCCGGCGAGGCCAGCGGGCTGCTTCGGCCAAGCAACGTGAGGGCCATTTAACAACAGCCTCCGTTTGGCGCGCACTCGACGGTGGTCTCGCCGGCCGGTTGCCCGGCCCGATTCAGGATTACGAAGTGGGAAGCATACCCGTCCGTCTGCAACACGGCCAGAGTCTTGGAACAGATCTCAAGGGGCTCTCCTCGGCGATAGACATGCTGATCGTCATCGGCGACTTCCAAGAAGGGGCCGGCCAGCAGCGCGTAGTGGCCCTGCCAAGTGCAGGGAGTCTGAGCTGGCAGGACGGCCTGCCAGCGAGGGTCGGCGGCCTCAAGCCGAACCGGTTCGGTAGTGAGGAGGAAGTGATGAGCCAGCGCAGCGGTGGATAAGAGCCATCCTTGTTCCGGAGAAATCGGCCGTGGGATGCCACGTTCGTACGTGGTTCCCAGCTCATCGACCACTTGGCGAAACGGTCCGCGGAGGGTCGCATATCGAGAGGCCGTAGAGGAGATGGACAGCGGCTGTTTGTAGCCGGTCAAAGTGACGGAAAAAAAGTGAATCCCGTCAACCACCCGCCAGGGCGAGAACGTAACCAAATGGATGCCCAGAAAGCCGGCCTCTGTCAGGCCGTTCATATAGTCGGTCAGCGTCAGCGCCCCGGACAGACACTCGCCCCATTTTTCCGCGTCATGGACGAGATATTGGGGCACGGTCTGATCCGACACGATGTCGGAAATGGTAAACCGTCCTCCTGGTTTCGCCACGCGGAACATTTCCGAGAACACTTTGCGCTTGTTCGGCGCCAGGTTGATGACGCAGTTCGAAATGATGAGATCGATCACGCCGTCCTCGACCGGCATGGCGTCGGCCAGGCCCTTGCGAAATTCCACATTGGATGAAGGATAACCAAGGTTGGCCGCCACAATCGGCGCATTTCGCCTGGCAATATCCAGCATCACGTCGGTCATATCGATGCCGATCACGTGGCCGGTTGGGCCGACTAGACGGGCGGCTTCAAAACAATCGATGCCGCCGCCCGATCCGATATCCAACACCGTTTCACCAGGACGGACCGTGTCGAGTCCGACCGGAGTCCCGCAGCCGTAGGAGACCGTGAGCACTTCTTCTGGAATAAAGGTCTTGAGCCGTTGCATGTCGTAGCTCGTCGGGCAACACATCTGCTCGCCGCTGGCGGCGGCTTTGGCATAACGGTCCCTGACTCGTTGGGTGATGTTGTCGATAGGCATGGCGGCCTCCGTTTTTGACTGATCGAACCGAGCGGGCTCGGCCCTGCTTATGTATCAAGCCCTCGTGCGCCGGGTCAATCGGGAGTGGGAGATGTCAAAACCGTTGGGGACGGAAGGGAAGGGGGGCTCTTAGAGATCGTGCAACATGGAAGAGAGGAGCCGTTCGAGCCGCTTATTCGTGGTGATGCGACGCGGCGTGGGATAGGGCTTTTGCGGGGGCGAGGGCTGGGAGTGGCTGTCGCTGCCGCTCGTTAGATCCCGATGCAGAGAGGACAGTTTGATTTGCAAGTCTTCGAACGATTCAGCCTGCGCCAGGATGTCGGGATGATCTTTCAGATGGCCGTGCCAGCGGCCTTCTTCTTCCCACATGATGTATTTGGTCGCGTGCATAGGGGCAGTATAGCGGGCTCTGACCGATTCGCAAGCAAAGGGAAAAATTTGACATCGGGTGTTAGCGCTGTTGCCGCACAGAGTAAAAGACAGCACATTCTGCCTCGGCAGAGCGTCGGTCTGGGTCGGGCCTGCCCTTATAGTGGGAGGTGCGATATTGAACACCATGGGCATGTTGCCTGACTAACAAACGGCAGAGCGGCGGAGAGTTCAGCCTCGGAGAGGCTCGTCCTTCCTAGCAGGCCAGGAAGGGGAGAAAAAGGGGAAAAAGGAGAGAAGGAAAGGACAAGGATGGATGAAGAGGATAAGGGAAGATAGAGAGGGAAAGTTTATTTATGGAATGAAGCGCCAGGCCAGGAGGGCCGTCATTGCTGCAAGAGGTTCTGATAATCGGGGGATTCCTCCAACAACTGCGAGCCGACGCGAATGAGCGCGTCCACCTGTTCGCCGGT
>JANDJC010000003.1 GCA_024331045.1 Nitrospira sp. | reverse complement strand
GGCCGAGTGACTCACTGTCAGTTGCAGAAGATGGAGCCGGTGTTTCCGGATCCGAACCAGGGCATGAAATCCTGCCCTCCGGACTGTGGAGCCACAGGGGTGCCGGGTGCGGGAGTGCTGTCACCACCGCCCAGGTATCAACGGATCGAGCAACCAGACTGAACCGCAGGTGACGAGGATGGCTGAGCGGCTCCTGACCAATCGAGTCATGGAAGAAGAAAAAGGGATCGAACAGACCCTGCGGCCCCGCACGCTCAATGACTACATTGGACAAGAGAAAATGAAGGAGTCGCTACGGGTCTGTATCGAAGCGGCCAAACGGCGAGGAGACCCCTTGGACCATGCGATCTTCTATGGCCCTCCTGGATTAGGCAAGACCACGATTGCCCATATCATTGCCCATGAAATGGGGGCATCCCTGCGGTCCACCTCTGGGCTGGTCTTAACCCATGCCGGCGACCTCGCCGCGATACTCGCGAATCTTGAAGAACACGATGTCCTCTTTATTGACGAGATTCACCGGTTGCCGGCTTCTGTGGAGGAGGCCCTCTATCCGGCGATGGAGGATTATCAGCTGGATCTGGTGATTGGCCAAGGGCCTGCGGCTAGAACGGTCAAGCTGGACCTGCCACCTTTTACCTTGGTCGGGGCGACAACGAGGGCCGGTGCCTTGACGTCGCCGCTCAGGGACCGGTTCGGTCTCGTGTACCGGTTGGAGTTTTACACTCCATCAGAGTTGGAGGCCATTGTCACTCGGTCTGCCAAAGTCTTGGGAATTGGAATTGATCAAGACGGGGCGGCGGAGATCGCCGGCCGTTCCCGCGGAACACCGCGCATCGCCAATCGGCTGGTCAGGCGAATCAGGGACTATGCCCAGGTCAAGTCGAACGGATACATCACCAGGCAAGTGGCTCGAGAAGGACTAGCCTGGGTCGGAGTTGATGAAGCCGGGTTCGACGACATGGATCGCAAGATTCTGCTCACCATCATCGACAAGTTTCATGGCGGGCCGGTGGGGGTTGAATCCCTGGCGGCCGCGCTGCAGGAAGACAAGGCAACCCTCGAAGATGTCTACGAACCCTATCTAATCCAGGCTGGTTACCTCGATCGAAGCAGTCGCGGCCGCCTGGCTACCAGCCGAGCGTTTGAACACTTTCGCCGCCCCCTGAATCGGCTGCTCTAATCCAGCGTTCTTCATGGGCGGAGCTGGATGACACGGTTCCTTTTTTGTCGTCCTCTCATCACGAGTGCACAAACAGCCATCCTTGCAATGGTTTTCCGTGTTCCTGTAAGATGCTCACCCTGCTCATCATGGAGAGGGGACGTGGGCGGGAAGGGGGTGGGAGCCGTCGTGTTCCCACATCCAGGGTTATGGTGGCCCGATGACTCAAGGCTTACTCGATCATCGCAGGGAAATCGATCGCATTGACGACGAGATCATTCGTCTGCTGAATGAGCGCTCCAAACATGTGATCGAGATCGGGCGCCTCAAAAGAGAAAAAGACGCCAATGCCAACCTCCATACGCAGGGCCGAGAAATGGCCATCATTGAGCGATTGACCAAACAGAACACAGGCCCGTTCCCTACCGAGGCAATCCGGTCCGTCTACAGGGAAATCATGTCGGCCTCTCTGTCTCTGGAGGGGCCTCAAACTGTCGCCTATCTTGGCCCGCGGGCGACATTCACCCACATGGCCGGCATGCAGAAATTTGGTTCCTCTGTGCAGTACGTGCCGGTGCAGAGTATCAAAGAGGTCTTCAGCGAAGTCGAGCGAGGGAGGGCCCATTTCGGAGTGGTGCCGATTGAGAACACGACCGAGGGAGTGGTGAACCATACGCTCGACATGTTCATTGATTCGAAGTTGCTGATTTATGGGGAGATTCTCCAAGAGGTCACACATCATCTCTTATCGAAATCCACCCGTCTCGAAGATATCAAAAAGATCTACTCCCATCCCCATGCCATTGCGCAGTGCCGCAATTGGCTGGAAACCCATCTGCCTCATGTCCCGGCCGTGGAGGTGGCGAGCACCGCGCGAGCAGCTGAGCTGTGCATTGACGAACCATCGTCTGCCGCCATTGCATCGGAACTGGCCGGCCAATTGTATGGCCTCAACGTTCTGCGGGCTCGGATCGAGGATAACGTCAACAACGTAACCAGGTTTTTGGTCCTGTCCCCAAAGCCCTCCGAACGCACCGGCCGTGACAAAACGTCGTTAATGTTGTCGATTAAGGACAAGGTCGGGGCCCTCTATGAGCTCCTCCGCCCGTTCGCTTCGCACGGGATCAATATGACGAAGATCGAATCTCGACCTTCGCAGCGTAAAGCCTGGGAATACATTTTCTTTGTCGATATCGAAGGGCATATTGAAGAAGATCGGGTCAGCAGGGCGGTCGAGGAAGTCAAGAGTCGCTGTTTATTCATGAAAATCCTCGGCTCCTATCCGATCTACATATAGTTAGATAGTTGATGTATGGCGCTCTCCATCCATCCCGATATTCAATCCCTGACCCCCTATGTTCCGGGGAAACCAATTGAGGAACTGCAGCGGGAGCTCGGACTTCAGCGCGTGATCAAACTGGCGTCCAATGAAAATCCCATGGGGCCATCTCCTAAAGCGTTGAGGGCGCTGAGCGAGGTGACTCAGAGCCTGCACCGCTATCCGGATGGGGGGGGCTATCGGCTCAGACAGGCTCTGGCTGAACGGTGGAAAGTCTCAATCGAACATCTCATTCTGGGTAATGGATCGGACGAGTTGCTCGGTCTGTTGGCGCGGGCGTTCCTGGCTCCCGGCGATGAGGCCGTCATGGCGGACCATACCTTTATCATCTATAAGATGGAGGTTACGGCTGCCCACGGGCGCCCTGTGGTGGTCCCACTAAAGGATTGGACGCACGATCTCGATGCCATGGCGCGGGCGATCACGCCCCGTACGAGGCTGTTGTTCGTTTGTAATCCCAACAATCCAACCGGCACCATGGTGTCGGCTGACGACGTGACCAACCTGATGGCTTCTGTCCCGCGTGACCTCATCGTGGTCTTTGACGAAGCCTATTACGAGTATGTCCGCGAGCCCCGGTTTCCGGACACGGTCTCCTACGTCCGCGAAGGGAGGAATGTGGTGGTATTGCGGACGTTCTCCAAAATTTTTGGACTGGCGGGATTGCGGATTGGGTATGGAATTACAACACCAGAAATCACCAGCATCTTGAACCGGATACGACCGCCGTTCAACGCCAACAGTCTTGCTCAGCATGCTGCCGTGGCGGCGTTGGGTGATGAAGATCATGTGGCGCGAAGCCGGGCCGTCAATGCTCAGGGGATGGAGCAGGTCAGCAAAGGACTCAAGGCGCTGGGATTGATCCCGATTCCAAGCCAAACCAATTTTCTCTATTTCGACGTTGGCCGGGACGGGCGGCAGGTGTTTGAAGCTCTGCTGCAAGAGGGTATCATCGTGCGACATATTGAAGGAACCATGCTCCGCGTGACCATCGGGCTGGCCGACGAAAACGCCGCCTTTCTCGAGGCATTGAAACGAGTGCTGGCGTAGAGGAAGGGTGACAGTGCAGAGGTGATGGATCAGCGAGGGGACCATGATCATTGTTCTGAAACCGGACGCTTCAGAAAGCCAAGTGGACCATATTATTGAGCGGCTGAGGGACTTGGGGTTGAAATCGCAGATCTCCACCGGGCAGGAACGGACGATCATTGGCGTCATTGGTGACGATCGCATCTTGCACAATCAGCCGCTCACGGCCCTTCCGGGCGTCGAGAGCGTATTGCCTATCCTCGCTCCATGGAAACTGGTGAGTCGCGAGTTCAAGAAGGAGTCCACCATCATCGATGTCAATGGCGTCAAGATTGGTGGGAAAAAGATCACGGTGATGGCCGGCCCCTGTGCTGTGGAACGACTGGAGCTGACGGTGGGGATCGCTCACGAAGTCAAAGCAGCAGGAGCTTCCATTTTGAGGGGAGGTGCCTATAAGCCGAGAACGTCTCCCTATTCCTTTCAAGGATTGGGACGGGAGGGATTGGATTATTTGGTGGAGGCCAGAAAACAGACCGGTCTTCCCGTCGTCAGCGAGATTCTCGATACGCGAGACATCGAACTGTTCCTGGAGAAGGCGGACATCATCCAGATCGGCGCGCGAAATATGCAAAATTTCGAGTTGCTCAAGGAGGTTGGCGCGTATGACAAGCCGGTGCTCCTCAAGCGCGGCCTCTCGGCGACCATCAAGGAGTTTCTGCTTTCCGCGGAATATATTATGTCGCGGGGGAATCAAAACGTCATGCTCTGCGAACGAGGGATCCGCACCTTCGAAACTCAATACCGCAATACGCTGGATATTGCCGCCATTCCCACCTTGAAAGAATTATCGCATCTTCCGGTCATCGTAGACCCCAGTCATGCAACAGGCAAGTGGGATCTCGTGGCTCCGATGTCAAAAGCGGCCATCGCAGCCGGCGCCGACGGGTTGCTGATCGAAGTCCATTCGAACCCTGAGTGTGCGTTGTGTGATGGCGAGGAGTCGATCAAGCCATCGAAGTTCAAGGCGCTCATGCGTGACCTCCGGAGTTTGGCCCAGGTGGTGGGGCGGGAACTCTAACATCATCCATGACCGTCCATTTCAAACAAGTAGCAATCATCGGTGTCGGGCTCATCGGCGGTTCCCTGGGGATGGTGATGCGCGGTAAGGCCCTGGCCGACGAAGTCGTAGGGATCGGTCGACGGGAGGAAAACCTCAAGACGGCCGTCGAATTGGGGGCGATCGACCGCTATGTGTTGGATCCCACGGAGGGTGTGCGGGGCGCGGATTTGGTGATTTTGGCCACGCCGGTTGACACCTATGAACATCATCTGAAGGCATGGGCCCATTGTTTGCGGCCGGGCACGATCGTCAGCGATGTCGGAAGTGTCAAAGGATCGCTGGTTGAACGGTCCGAGGCCGTGATGCCGGCTGGCGTGCATTTTGTGGGTGCGCACCCAATCGCTGGGAAAGAGAAAACAGGAGTGGCGGAGGGGTCGGTTCACTTGTTTAAAGGGGCTCGTTGTATTGTGACGCCAACTCCCAGGACTGATCCGCAAGCATTGGAACGCATCAAGCGGCTGTGGGAGGAAACCGGATCCATCTTGGTGACGATGGATCCCCACCTGCACGATCGGATTCTCGGGGCGGTCAGCCATCTGCCGCATGTGGCTGCCTTTGCTCTGATGATTGCGCTGGCGGATGTGCGGGACCAGCAGCTTTCTTCCTTGGACTTGGCCCGCCACTCCGGAGGGGGGTTGCGGGATACGACCAGGATTGCCGCCAGTTCACCTGAGATGTGGCGCGACATCTTTTTGTGGAACCGGGACAATCTCCTCTCGATGATCGAGGCCTATCAACGGACATTGGAGGACCTCAAACGCCTCATCGCCGAAGGGAAGGGGACCGAAATCGAACGAACGCTTGAACGGGCCAAACGCGAACGGGAACGACTCAACGACCCTCTTGCCGCTGCGACGTAAACGATGAAGACTTCCATGACTGTCACGCCCGGCGCTTCGCTCAGAGGGACGGTTCGCGTACCAGGTGATAAGTCCATCACCCATCGGGCGATCATTCTTGCGGCACTGGGAGAAGGGGTCAGCACCATTGCTGATTATTGTCCTGGAGAAGACTGCCTCAACACGGCACGGGCGTTCCGTGAGATGGGGCTCTGCATCGAAGAGACGCCGACGCACCTCGTCGTGCATGGCAAGGGGGTACGAGGGCTGAGCGAGCCTGCAGCGCCAATCGATTGTGGCAATTCTGGAACAGGGATTCGCTTGCTGGCCGGATTACTTGCGGGACAGGATTTTTTTGCCGTGCTGACGGGTGACGAATCGATTCGCCGTCGTCCGATGTGGCGGGTGGTGAAGCCGCTGCGAGAGATGGGTGCCGTGGTTGCAGGACGGCGAGGAGGTGAGTTGGCACCACTGGCCATCATCGGTCAGCGATTACGCGGAATACGCTACGTTTCTCCGGTCGCCAGTGCTCAAGTCAAGTCGGCGTTGCTGCTGGCTGGTCTCTTTGCCGAAGGGACGACCGAATTTCAGGAGCCCCACCAGTCGCGCGATCACACGGAGCGGATGTTTCAGTCCTTTGGCATTCCCCTCAAGAAGAACGGGACAACCGTGATGTTACAAGGCGGGGGCGGGGTTGGCAGGAGCGGGATTGGATGGAGCGGCCGGTCGATCGCCATCCCGGGCGATTTTTCCTCGGCGGCTTTCTTTATCGTCGGAGCGACCATTGTCCCCGACTCCGATGTGACGCTCTTAAATGTTGGGATTAATCCGACCAGAATCGGGTTGATCGAAGTATTGCAGAGGATGGGCGCCGATATCCGAGTACTGCGCCAATGGGATGAAGGAGGGGAACCAGTTGCCGACCTCCATGTGAAGTCAGCACCATTGACGGGGGTCACCATCGGCCCCGATCTCATCCCACAGACGATCGATGAATTCCCCATTCTCTGTGTGGCGGCAGCGGTTGCAGAGGGCGAAACCGTCATTTCGGGCGCAGAGGAGCTGCGTGTCAAGGAAAGTGATCGCATTGCCACGATGACGGCAGAACTGCGGGCCATGGGGGCGCGGGTGTACGAAAAACCGGACGGCCTCGTCATCGACGGGCTTGGGGGGAAAGGGGAAAACGGCCGTTTGACGGCTTCGGCAGTGGTCCACAGTCATGGCGATCATCGGGTTGCCATGTCGTTGGCCATCGGCGGGCTGACGGCTCAGGCCCCCACAACCATTGCCGACAGCCGGTGCATTGAAACCTCGTTTCCCAATTTCGAGTCCCTGTTGACTCACTTATTGACCGGCGAAGAGGGGAAACTATAATAGCGGCAGTTTGAGGGCGGATGATCAAAAACATTCGGCAAGCATGATCATTGCGATTGACGGACCGGCGGGAGTAGGCAAGAGCACCGTGGCCAGGTTACTGGCAGCGAGGCTGGGATTTCTCTACCTTGATACGGGAGCCCTCTATCGGGCTGTTGCCTGGAAAGTTCTGAAGGAAGGCATCGCCCCCACTGATCAGGAACGGATCAAGACTCTTCTGGGGACCACCTCTCTGGAGATCCAATTTCACGACGGCGCCATGCGGGTGCTCATTGACGGGCGTGATGTGAGCGGGGAGCTTCGAACACCCGAGGTCTCGGCCACAGCGTCCCACGTCTCTGCTATTCCGGCGGTCCGAGAGTGGTTGCTTCCTATTCAGCGCCAGGTCGGCGAACGGGGATCGGTGGTCGCAGAGGGGCGCGATATTGGCACGACGATTTTCCCAACCGCAACCCTGAAATTTTTCCTCGATGCAGATGCCAGAGTGCGGGCGGAGCGTCGTCATCGAGAACTGGTCGCCGCCGGCTATGCCGGTGCGATCGAGACAACCTATCGGGATCTATCAGGGCGGGATACGCAGGATCGCACCCGCTCGCTCGCACCGCTAGTCCCAGCGGCCGATGCCCGATCAATCGACACGTCAAACCTGGATGTCGAGCAAGTGGTCGAGCGAATGCTGGAGGCGGTGTCTGCCGTCCTGTGAGTGATCTTGCGTACGGCATTTTGTGGGTGCTGGTCAGAGTGATCAGCCGGCTCTGGTTCCACTACCGGGTGGAAGGAACCGTCCCTGCAACCGGCGGCCTCTTGGTGGCTGCAAACCACGCCAGCTATCTTGACATCCCGCTTCTTGGGTGCGGGATGAAGCGCCGAGCTTGGTATCTGGGGCGCAGTGATTTGTTTCCCATCCCCGTCGTGAACGCCGTGCTCCGCTCGTTGGGGTGGATCCCCATTCGCTTGGGGCGGTTCGATCGGGAAGCCTTTAGCAGGGCGATCGAGTTAATTCGGCAGGGGAAGGTGGTGGTAATATTCCCCGAAGGAGGTCGAAGCCGAGACGGCCGCTTGCGACCGCCCAAAGCGGGGATTGGGGTGATCGTCTCAAAAACTGGATGTCCTGTCGTTCCTGCCTACCTGAAGGGCACTTTCGAGGTGTTGCCGACGGGGGCCTGGTGGCCAAGAAGGCGACCGGTGACAGTTCGATTCGGGACTCCTATTCAGTTTGAGCAGGGGGATCGGGCGGGGAAAAAGTCAGAGAGCAAACAGTTTTATGAACATGTCAGTCGGACCGTCATCGAGCGTATCGCGGCTCTAGGTGGGGTGCCTTCTCCTCTTGAAAGAGGGGAGGGGGGACAGGATGCACCGGCGCCGCTCGCCGAAGTTCGCAATGCTGAGTGAACTCGGCGTCGTTTACCATCAGCACCCGACGGATGTCGGAAGAGTAGGATTGCACATGGGGATGGCAGCGAAAGGCAGTGAAGAACAGTTGGATCGCGACACGTTGGCCGCATTGTACGAGGAAACGTTCCGCAATTTGGAGGAAGGGACCATCACCGAGGGGCGTGTGGTCGCTTTGACCAAAGACAAGGTGGTGGTGGATATCGGTTATAAGTCCGAGGGGATGATTCCCAGCGAGCAGTTCTCGCCGGAGGAACTCTCCAATCTCAAGGTCGGCGACAAGCTGCAAGTATACATTGAAGAATGCGAGGACGCAGAAGGGAATCTCGTGCTCTCAAAAGAGAAGGCTGACAAGATGAAGATCTGGGAGGAACTCGAACGGCTCTACAAGGAAGAAAAGAGCATCGAGGGCAAGGTGATCTCCCGCATCAAGGGCGGCATGATGGTCGATATCGGCGTCAAAGCGTTCTTGCCTGGCTCGCAGATCGATCTTCACCCCGTTCGCGACCTCGATGCGCTGGTCGGGAAAACTCTCCAGTTGAAAATCATCAAGATCAACCATCGACGCGGTAATGTCGTGGTATCCCGGCGTGTGTTGCTGGAGGAGACCAGGGACAAAAAACGGCAGATGACGCTGGCCAATCTCAAGGAAGGCCAGCTTATTCAGGGGACGGTCAAGAACATTACCGATTATGGCTCGTTCATCGATCTCGGGGGGATCGATGGCTTGCTTCATATTACCGACATGTCGTGGGGTCGGATCGGCCATCCATCGGAGATGTTCTCGGTCGGCGATAAGGTGGAAGTGACGGTGCTCAAGTATGATCGCGAAACGGGTCGCATTTCTCTGGGGTTAAAACAAAAAAGTGCTGATCCCTGGACCAATGTGGCAGCCAAATATCCCGTGGGTAGCCGGGTGCGGGGCCGCGTCGTGAGCCTGACCGACTATGGCGCGTTTGTTGAGCTCGAGCCGGGCGTGGAAGGATTGGTCCATGTCTCCGAGATGTCTTGGACCCATGAGGTCAGGCATCCGTCCAAAGTGGTGGGGGTGGGGGATCAGGTGGAGGCCGCAGTGCTGAATGTTGATCCCGCGAACAGGAAAATTTCCTTGGGCATGAAACAGACTGCTCCCAATCCGTGGGACATGATCGAGACCAAGTACCCCGTCGGCACCAGAATTGAGGGAAAGATCAAAAGCTTGACGGATTTCGGCGCCTTTGTGGGCCTGGACGAGGGTATCGATGGCTTGATTCATATTTCTGACATGTCATGGACCAAGCACATCAAACATCCCTCTGAACTCTTCAAAAAGGGGCAGCGGGTGGAGGCGGTGGTGTTGCGGATCGACAAAGAAAAGGAACGGCTGTCGCTGGGATACAAACAATTGACTCGCGATCCGTGGGAAGACGCGATCCCCTCTCGCTACCACGTCGGTGATTCAGTGGTCGGCAAGGTCAGTAAGATCGCCGATTTTGGAATTTTTGTCGAATTAGACGGCGAGGTGGAGGGATTGATCCACATCAGCGAGACAGGCCTGGATCCCCATGTCAAACTGGAAGACAAGTTCAAGGTGCAAGACAATGTGACGGCCAAGATCATCAAGGTTGATCGGGAAGAGCGAAAAATTGCGCTCAGCTTACGGGATCAACAGCTTGATGCCGAGCGCAAAGAGGTTGAGGAATACCACTCAACCCAAGGAATGCCGGACCAAAGTCTTGGCCGGGCAGCCAAGCAGAACAGAAAACCATTGCAGTCCGGCGAGTAAAGTACGAGTCCGGGTGATGGACTGGCTTGTCAGGCAAGGGACGGGAGCCCAATCCTACTGGAGCCATGGAAGAAGAGGCTGAGCAGAGGGCAAGACCTCCCAGGCGTCGATGGTTGAGGACTGTTGTGCTGACGCTGACGGTCGGCTTTGGGCTGCTGGTGGCTGTCAGCGCGCTCTTTCCTGATCTTGACCTTGGGGGAGGGGACCGAATCGCCTTGATTCGAGTGGAGGGGATTATCCTGGATGCTCAGGAGACCGTGGGAGAGTTACGGCGCTTCGGGGAACATCCAGCCGTGAAAGCGATCGTCGTGCGCATCGATAGTCCAGGGGGAGGAGTGGTGCCCTCTCAGGAAATCCATGACGAAATTAAGCGGATTCGTGAGAAAAACAATAAGGCAGTGGTTGCGTCGATGGGTAGTGTAGCGGCGTCGGGTGGTTATTATATCGCGGTGGCAACCGACCGCATCGTCGCCAACCCCGGCACGTTGACCGGGAGCATCGGCGTGATCATGGAAATGGCCAATATTGAGGGCTTGCTGCAAAAAATTGGCGTGGAAGGAGTTGTGATTAAAAGCGGGAAGTACAAGGATGTCGGTTCCCCACTCCGTAAAATGAGCGACGAAGAGCGGCAGTTGCTGCAGCATGTCATGGATGACGTTCATCAACAGTTCATCGAGGCCGTAGCGGAAGGACGAGCCATTGAACTCACCGATGCTCAAGCCTTGGCGGACGGAAGAATTTTTACAGGGCGTCAAGCGAAAGACGCCAAATTGGTTGACGAACTGGGTGATTTGGAAGATGCGATCCAGCTGGCCGCTGACATGGTTGGGATTGAGGGGCCACCCAAAGTCGTTGAGCCTCGCCGACGGTTTTCATTACGCCAGTTGTTGGACTCAAAGACCAACACGATCTTCCCGCCACTTGATTTCCATCCAGGCGTCAGTATGAAGTATTTAATGGTATTCTAGAGGCAGGCTGAAAGTGTGCGTCGCAGGGCGGCGCACAAACCGTCAATGATTCAAGAGGGGGAGAACATGACAAAAGCTCAGATCATCGAACAGGTTTCGGAACAGGTCCCCACATTGACGAAACGGCAAGCCGAAGTCGTCGTCAACACGATTTTCGATTGTGTGCGGGATTCACTCAAAAATGGGGGAAAGACGGAAATCCGAGGATTCGGCAGTTTCCGACTCCGTGCGCGACGGATGAAAGAAGGCCGTAATCCCAAGACCGGCGCAACGGTCGCAGTGCCAGCCAAACGAGTACCTTTTTTCAAGGCCGGCAAGGAGTTGAAGGAGCTTTTGAATAAGTAACCATTGAGGACCGGGAAGACCATGCCGGACTGGCCACAGACGATGGCGACAGACATCCGTTGGACCGCCGACGCCCTTGCGCGATTGGAACGTGCCCCGGCCTTTCTTCGCGGCATGGTGCGGCGCCTCGCCGAAAAAAGGGCGCGCGAGTTGGGATACCGTGAGATCACGGAGGCGCTTCTCGATCAGTTTAAAAGCGAAGTGATGGGAGGGGCGGGCGGAAAAGCTGACGGGCGAGTGGAGGAGTCGGACTCGACCGGGAGGATTTCCGCTCGGCTTCCTTGGACAGCCGCTGCGCGAGAACGACTTGCCGAGGTGCCGGAATTCATGCGCCCAATGATCCAGCAGATCACGGAAGAAATCGCCAAGGAGCGTGGGCACCTGGAGGTGAATGTCGAACTCTATGAAAGAGTTGAAGCGCTAGGGGACTCGTCCGAAGGCGCGGCGACAATGGAATGGACGGAAGGAGCCTTGGCCCTGCTGAACGAAAAGCTCGAACAGACTCCTCCTCTTGCAGCAGACTTGGTGGCCGATATGTTGAGACGTGATGCGGAGGAATGGGCCAAGCAGCAACAGAAAGATCGTATCGATGAGACCGTCCTTCGCGAGGCGTGGGAGGCTCCTCTCCGCCGGATCGCCTGGACCGACGAGGCGTGGAGACGGCTCCAATCTGCACCCGATTTTGTGCGGAGCGGAATTCGCAAAGCGGCAGAGCGAAGGGCCCGGCAGTTGGGATTGTCGGAGATTGACTCGGCCCACCTGACGCTGTTCCGAAATCATGCCATGATGAAAGCGGTCAAACGTATTCGCGCGTTTGGATACCGCGAGCTCACCTTTGATGCGTTTGAAACGGCGTTGCAGAAGACCAAGCGACTGCAAGGAAACGAGCAGGCGCAGAAACGGCTTCAGGAGATTCGCAACCATTTTGCCGATCCTTCGACCAAGAAGCCGGAGGGGGAAACGTTAGGAGCCGACTTGATGGCCCGCTTCCGTCGGTATCTCAAGGGAGAGGGGCCGCTGGAGTGACGAGCGAAAGTGACAAGAGGAGTGACGAAGAGAAGGAGGGCGTTCTCCTCCTCCGTGAGAGGCGCAGCCTGTCGGCTGGGAAGGATGTGGAGAGAGCAGGATAAATTGATCAAGGCGCCGTCTGCTGCTTGGGCCAGAACTTGTGTCTGATTTGGGGTAAGGGTTCGTTGTCAAAATTGGGAATGTCGTAGAGACAGCGGTCGATGGTTGCTACTTCCTCCTCCGTCAACTCCAGGGTTACTTTCTTCTTCCAAAATTGATCGAGGGTGAAGTAATCGCCCGATTGTGGTTTTTCCGCCAAGAGGGCTTTCATCTTTTGAAAGCCGGGTGTATCAACGCCGCTGATACGTCCCTTGTTACGATCGTGGCACCAGTGGAGCACTTCTGCGATTCCGTACATCGTGATGTCGATCTTCACTGTATCGCCCATTGAGATCCTCCTCTTCAATACCGAATTTAAATTCTAGCCCAGTCATCAACGAAAATTCAAAGGTTCCGCGTCACGTTGTCAGAAACAGGATTCCTCTCGTATACTTCGCTCACGTAGCGATGAGCGTGATGGGGCACACGGGCAAGAAAGTCGGCGTACGAGCGCCGGGAAGGAGGGGGGAGTGTGTGGGGCTTCAACATCGTGCTCGAAAGATGCTTTTCTGGGGAGCAAACGAATGTTCGGGCGAATGTTCGGGCAGAGCCCCCTTCCTTAACTTGTTCTGCGCCATCGCGCTTATCATGCTTATAGGGGGCTGGTTCTTTGGATGCTCGAGGACGGAACCGTATAATCCTCCCGATCTTTTTTATTATTTCGCCAGTTACAAAGTCGGAAAAAATCCGACCACTGTCACGGCGACCGATCTCAACCACGATTCCTTAACCGATCTCATTACCACCAACATTGCGAGCAATACGTTGTCGGTGTTATTAGGCAATGGAGACGGGACATTTCAAGAGCAAATCCAGCTTCATGTTTGCCAGGAGCCTCGTTCGCTCGTCGTCGGCGATTTCAACCATGACCGTCATGAGGATGTTGCCATCACCTGCTCAGGAGGGGATGAGATTCAAATTCTCCTTGGCCATGGAAACGGCCGGTTTGCAGAAGGATTCCGCTATCCGGTGCATCGCACGCCTGTTTCGATCGCGAGCGATGACTTGAACGGCGATCAGCACCTTGATCTCGTCGTGGCCTTGCGCAACGACAAGATCAAGATTTTTCTCGGCGAGGGAAGCGGCGAATTTAGGCCCGGTGTGCAGTACGAGTATGGGGACACTCCTACGTCCGTAGCCCTCTCCGATCTTGATGGAGACGGAAAACTTGATCTGATCGTGACCAACGGCGGCCCGATGTCGAAGGGGGTTTCGATTTGGTTGGGCAATGGCGATGGTTCTTTTCGAGATCCCAAAGACTATCCGGTCGGCAAGCGACCGTTGAATGTCACGCTGGCCGATTTCAACAACGATCATCAGAATGATCTCCTCGTGATTAACGGAGAAAAAGACAGCATCACAACATTGCTTGGAAACGGCAATGCGACGTTCAGGCCGGGGGGCGATTCGGGGGCCAACGCGGGACCGAATTATGGGCTAGCGCGGGATTTCAATGGTGATCACTTCGTGGATGTGGCTATTGTTAACCTTCAGTCAAACGATCTCTCCATTCTGTTTGGGAAAGGAGATGGAACCTTCCACTATCCTCCTCGGAATTACCGCACGCAAGCCGGGCCCTTTGCAGTGACATCCTTCCGTGCGACAACCATGGGAACGGAGGAACCCGGATTGGCCATCGCCGACAATGGGAGTGGGAGCGTCTCGATTTTCCTCCATCGAGGGCTGAAACCTTCGTAACGATCTTCATCGCTACAGCATCGAGCATGCAAGCAAGGGGGAACAAGCGAACGGCTTCGAGGGGGAATCCGTAACCATCCCTTTGCTTGACAGCGTGGGGAGCCTTCGATAGAGTTCCCGACGAGCTGGCTTATAACCGCAAGGGCGACGATGGCTCTCCGCTCATTTCTGTGGTGGTTCATGATCGGGGCGTTGCTCACCCTCTCCGTCTTGATGGTCCAGGGTGGGTTGCGTGATTTGTGGGAGGGGACCCAACGAACCAGCGAGACAAACATGTTCGTGTATTTTGGCACGACGCTATTTGGCGGCGGCCTGTTGGCTGGATGCGTTGCATTAATCATGAATCGGCTTCGATAGCGACAACACCTTCCCACCATGCAATGCTTGCGATGTAAAGGTTGTATGACGATCGAGCGGCACTATACGCAGCTCGCTCGAAGGATCCACGCCCGGTGCATCAACTGTGGGTTTTGGATCGATCTGGCCGATCTGCTCAGATTCTTTCACAAGGTCATTGACAATGGACTCAAGGGGCAGAAAGTACAGCAAACCCTGTCGCTGTGAGAGGGGGGCTTTTGATGGTGTCATGAAAGAAGGTCTAGCACGAAGATTCTCTTTTGGGGCATCGTTGTTGACTGGTCATTCCACCGCTCTGCTAAGACCGCTCTCAAGCGTGGGTCTCATACTCCTGCTCTCGTTTCCGCCTCCTCAATCGGCCCATGCCGGTGAGTCTGCTCCTGGGACCAGAGTCTCCGACTTGGCTGCCTCCTCTTTCTTGCCGCGAGAATTCCAATGGAGAAAAGTGCCGGCTCATAGTGTGCTTTTAAAAGATTTGAAAACCGGCCGTGTTCTATATGAATACGAATCGACCAAGCGACTTTCTCCTGCCAGCCTGACCAAAATCATGTCGGCATTGGTGATCCTCGAAAAGGGAAATCTAGAGGAGTACGCTACCGTCAGTCGGAATGCCGCGGCTGCGCCACGAAGTCATCTTGGACTGCGAACGGGCGATGTGTTTCGCGTCAAGGACCTCCTCAAGGCGATGCTCATTGTCTCGGCCAATGACGCTTGTTTGGCGGCGGTCGAGCATGTCGGCGGAGATGAGGCGAGATTCGTTCGTCTGATGAACGCCAAGGCTGTCGACCTTGGGCTGAACAACACGCATTTCAGCAATGCCTGTGGGTTCGACGCTCCCGATCATTATTCCACGGCCGAAGACCTTGCCAAACTCAGCGAAGTTGCGATGCAGCATCCGGTGTTTCGTGAACTGGTTGCGGAGAAACGCGATCTCATCTTCCCGATCAGCGGGAAGCGGCCGTACTTGCTGCACAATACCAATCGTCTGTTAGGACGTGTGCCAGGTGTTGAGGGAGTCAAGACCGGATTCACCTCAAAAGCAGGACGATGTTTGATTGCCAAGGTTTCCCAAGGTGGGAGTGACCTCCTGGTGGTGATTCTCAATTCCAACCGTCGGTGGGTCATAGCGGAAGACCTCATCGATTACGGTATCCGCCTGGCCGGCGGAGTGCGATAGAGGTGCCGTTTCAGTTGCCGTTTCAACGGATGGCCTGCCCTCATCCAGCATGCCTCCTGGTCAATGCCGAACCGCTCGTCGCCTCGTCATAGGAGGAGTCATAGGAGGATACGACAAGGCGCGGCGATGGTTTGTCCTTCCGTCATCATCGCAGGACGCCGGTTTTATTGACGCTGACGGGACATGAAGGCTGTTCACAAGTGATCAGCGGAAAAATAGTTGGCGCGGAGATCATGGGCGGTCTCCCCGTGGGGCAGACCTGTAGCGGCTCTGGGTAGACACAGAGGTTCCCCTCCGATTGCTTGAAATCCCGGCCACTATTTCCGAGGATGCCGGCGGACGGTTCCTGAGGCTCCAGTGGCAGGCCGGTGATGGTTTGTTCCCAGCGCTCTCCTAAGGGCACGGGATGACTTCCAGCCGTCGTCAGCGGGGGAAAGAAAACTCAACATTAACGTCCTTGCCTAGGTAGTTGACCAGGAATCCTTGCCTGTCATAAGCCAGGACCGCGCCCATGACGTTCTCATCTCCCGAGTCCTCGGGCCCCAACAGTTTCCTAATCTCGTCGGGGCTGTCGCTGTTCAGAACGTTGCGGAAGAAGCCTCTTGTCTTGAACGCAAAACGGTTATTGATGAAGATGAGATCGACTTTTCCATCTTGGACGCGCACACCAGCCATCGGCCCCGTCGGCTTGCGTTGATCGATCAGAAGAATGAAATTGGCCTCTTGCTCAGCCCTCACGCCGGAGATTTTACCGCTCATGAGGGATTCAATGGCCTTGGCCTCCGAATCGCCCAGTTTGACACCGAACAGTGAGATATCCCTACTGGAAACGGTTTTGGGTTCCGTGACATCATCCTGGCTGAGTTCATACGGCTCGGCCTGCGAGATGGACACCAATCCGAACAGCAGCCCTATGACAACCCCTGTGGTCCTCCTCATCACCCAATGACTCCCCATGTGTTTCTTTTCCTCCATGTGCGTACCGACTGTTGTGCTAAAACGTTGACGCGGCGTTGGCTGAAAGGCTTGAGCGGCCGTTCCGTCTCCTTGTCGGGCTGATTGTGGGCGGGAGAACCTTGCGCCGCAAGGGAGCGGAAGCGAGGCAGGTCACGAATCACCACCGCGGTGCGCTTCTTTCGCAAGGCCATTCTACCTGGTTGTCGCTGTTTGCAACAGGAGCTCACCAAGTTGGCGGAGGCGGATAAAGTAGGCCAGAGGGACCGGGTCCAGTTCTTCGGTCACCGCGTCGAGCTCCGTCAAACAATCTTTGAGAATTGCGATCCGCTGATTGTCGAGGCCGTCCGGGCTGTCGAGGTAATATGTCACACACCCGCTGATCACCGTATCCAACGTCATCAAGTGACCTTGGTGCGGGCTGGAGAAAGCTGGCCAGTCTTCCCGGCGGTGGCGATCCCACGCTGCTTCAATCTCTTGTTTGGTCATGGGCATATCCCTCTCTCGACGGTATGAGGACCTCTTGTGGCCAACAGATGGTTGGAATCACGGGTAGAGGCCTCGTTGCAAATGGGCCTGAGCCACTTGATCGATTCCCCTCATGAGCGCCGCCATGCGCATGGAGGTCTTTCGTTGTCGGGATAATTCGAGGGTGCGGTGGAACGCCGAAGTAATCAGGTTGTGCAGCCTGCTCTGGATGTCCTCGGCGCTCCAAAAAAACCGCTGCAAATCCTGAACCCATTCGAAATAGGACACGATGACTCCTCCTGAATTCGCCAGAATGTCCGGCACGATAAAAACCCCCTTTTCTTCCAAAATACGATCCGCTTCGAGGGTTGTTGGTCCGTTGGCGCCTTCCACGAGGATGTTACAGCGCAGCCGAGAGGCATTCTTAGCGGTGATCTGTTCGGACAGGGCGGCGGGGACGAGGATTGTACAATTCAGCTCCAAGAGTTCCTCATTAGTAATCAGTTCCCCCATCTTGATGTCGCGCAGGGGTTGTCCTTCATCCCGATACCGGCGGAGCAATTCAGGAATATCGAGCCCCTTAGGGTTGTATAACCCGCCGGTTACGTCGCTGACGGCAATGACGCGGGCACCCTGTTGCTGCATGATGCGGGCGGTATGTGAGCCAACATTGCCGAATCCCTGAACCGCCACGGTTACGCCATCGAGGGGCAATCCTACGTGACGCAGGGCTTCCATAGCCACATAGACGACGCCCCGGCCGGTGGCTTCCTCGCGACCGAGGCTGCCACCCAGTGACAACGGCTTGCCGGTCACGACACCAGGGACGGCGTAGCCAACCTGTTGACTATAGGTGTCCATGATCCACGCCATGACTTGGGCGTCCGTACCGACATCAGGAGCCGGGACGTCCTTGTCCGGGCCGATGATAGGAAAGATTTCCGCTGCATATCGCCTCGTCAATCGCTGTAACTCTGAGCGGGAGAGGGTTTTGGGCGCCACTCGGATGCCTCCTTTCGCGCCGCCGTACGGGAGGCCAACGAGGGCACACTTCCAGGTCATCCACATGGCCAGGGCTGCCACTTCGCCGAGGCTCACATCGGGATGGTAACGGATCCCTCCCTTGGAAGGACCACGCGAGGAGTCGTGTTGAACCCGGTATCCCGTGAAGATCTCCACTCGTCCATCGTCCATCCGCACAGGCAGGCTCACGATCAGCGAGCGCTGAGGAAGCTTTAATCGCTCGCGCAGATTGGGGTCGAGCTGCAGCGCCTCCGCCGCTTCGTCGAATTGTGCGACGGCTAACCGGAATGTCTGGGTATCAAGTTCCTGCATATCTCTTCTCCACGGGCTTGAGTGGAAATGGAGTCAAGTGTGAAACCGGATCAGGGATCGCGTGATTGTCAGCCATGTGCAGGATCGTGGTCCATTCGAGGCCGAATACGTCACGGAACAGGTCGGCCAGGTGGCGTCTGACTGCTTTGATCGACACATCTTGCGCACCCTCAAGACGCATGGTGGTCACGCGGCAGTTCGTTATGCCACAGGGATGGATGAGCGCAAAGGGCGACAGGTCCATATCGACGTTCACCGCGAAGCCGTGTAGGCTCACGCCTTGTTGGATGCGGATGCCGATAGAAGCGATTTTGGCAAGCTCTGGTGACGCAACCCACACGCCAGGCCGCCCAGCCAGGCGACAACCCTCGATGTTCCATTGAGCCAGGAGGCGAAGGACCGCTTCTTCCAACATCCAAACGAACCGCCGCGGCCCGGCTGCGTAGGTGGCCACTTTGAGAAGAGGGTACACGACGAGCTGCCCAGGACCATGAAAGGTGATCGACCCCCCTCGGTTTACCACCTGCACCTCCGCGCCGGTTTCTCGGAGTATCTGCTCGTCCTGCGGTAAGTCTGCCGGTTTCGTGGTTCGACCCAGCGTATAAACAGGATGATGCTCCAACATTATGACAGTATCAGGCCGTTGATTGAGAACGCGCTCCTGATGAAGCAAGGATTGCAAGGTCCATCCCTTCTGATACGAAAGGGGATGGTCAAAGATCAGCAGCTCGCCCCACTCACGTTCGGCTGCCATGGTAGCATGGTCCTTCCTTCAGAGGGGCACCGTTTAGGAAGGCCCCGTCGGCAACGAAACAATAAACCGTGATTGTCTTGATGGAGCCCCATTGTGGCATAACCGCTTTGCAAGGAGAAAGCAGAATCATCACCTTGAGAGGCAGTCTGCCCCCTCATTAGCGAGGGAGCAGAACGGCGACACGGTTGTTGGCGGTCATTTGATGGCTGCGAACAGCTCGCGAATGGCTGGAGTCTTCAGCTTCTTGAGAGCCTTGGCTTCAATTTGCCGAATCCGTTCTCGGGTAACTGAGAGGTTCTGTCCGACCTGCTCGAGGGTCTTTGCTTCATCGTAACCGATGCCGAAACGAAGCCGGATCACGGTCTGTTCTCTCGGTGTTAAGGTGCTGAGGATTCGATCCAATTGCTTTGTCAACTCGGCTCGATGGACATGGGCATCGGGCGGCGTGGCCAGTTGATCGGGAATCAACTCGCCGAACTGGGTATCCCCATCTCCGATGGTTGCCTCCAATGCTGCCGGCTCCTGAAACGCCTGCATGGTTTCTTGAAGCCGCTCCGGTCTCATCCGAAGCGCGTGAGCAACCTCCTCTAGGCGAGCCGGGCGCCCCAACTGTTGTCCAAGACGGCGGGTCACACGGAGAATGCGATGAGAAGCTTCCGTCTGGTGGACTGGCACCCGGATAGTTCTCGCCTGATCGGCCAAAGCTCGGGTAATGCCCTGCCTGATCCACCAGGTGGCATAGGTGCTGAACTTGTATCCTTTGCGGTATTGATAGCGTTCCGCCGCTTTCATCAGGCCGATATTGCCTTCTTGCACTAGATCGAGCAACGCCAACCCTCGGCCGGTGTAGTGTTTAGCAATGTCAACGACCAATCGCAAGTTGCACCGCACCAATTCATCCTTGCCCTCTTCCAAAATCACCCGCGCAGCTTTGATCTCCTTGAGCGACGCTCGCAAGGCCTTTTCCAGTGCTGGTGCCAGTCGAGACTCATGGCTCGCAGGTTTGATGACACGTTCAAGCGCCGTCTCCGCATCGTTCAGTGCCGTGGCCGATAAGCCGCTTAGCCGTTTTACCAGATGCAGTGTCTTGAGCGGCTCCGACAGCCCTGGTGTGTGCTTTGCTTCTTCAAGGATCTTGACAGCTTGACGCAAGGCACGTCGAATACGGCGCGTGCCTTCGTCAATTCGTTTTGCAATCGCAGTTTCCTCCTCGCGAGTCAGCAACGGCCGTTCGCCGAAGGAGCGGAAGTAGAGCGATTCCATAAAAAACGACCCCCCCGTCCGCTCTTTTTCTTCATCGCTGTCCAGGGTTTCTTCCTCGCGAACAAACACCTCTTGCGCTTCCCGACTAATTGCTTCCAACAAATCACTGGCTCTCCGGTTGTCAGCGTCCGGTTCCGCTTCCACTGTATCGGGGGAGTCACTGCCTTCCATCAGCCGCATCCGCAATTCCTCGTTTTCCATTGCAGCACCTCGTTTTTTGGTGAGGGCGCATCATTTACGCCCTTATTTTTTAGATGCCACATTCAGCCGAGAGGATTCAGCCGATCCACGAATCCGTCCCTCCTCTTCACCAGCAAAAGGGATGCTGGACGAAAAGATGAGAAAGGAGGGATGCCATCGCCTCGGAATTTCAGGACTATTAGACGTGTTTAATGAGGAATCACACGGAGCAGTTGTGGCGGCTGTGCCGCATGTATGTCGGATCGACCACAGTCTGGAGAGAGGTGGAGCCGTTAGGCGTTTTCGTTCTTTTCTCTGCTCGACAGTCCTTTCAAGAAAGGAGCGAGGGTATCGACCGGGATAGGGAAGATCGTCGTCGAATTTTTCTCTGCCGCGATTTCCACCAACGTTTGCAAGTATCGCAGCTGCAGGGCGGCCGGGTTTCGACTGATCACGTCGGCAGCGTCCGCCAGTCGTTGGGACGCCTCGAATTCTCCGTCGGCATGGATGATTTTCGCGCGCCGCTCCCGCTCTGCTTCGGCTTGGCGAGCGATGGCGCGTTGCATTTCTTGTGGCAGATCCACGTTCTTGACCTCGACGGCCGTCACCTTGACGCCCCAAGGCTCCGTCTGTTGGTCGATGATCCGCTGCAGTTCCGCGTTGATTTGTTCCCGTTTCGCCAGCAGGTCGTCAAGCTGACTTTGGCCCAGCACGCTGCGCAGGGTGGTCTGGGCCATCATGGAGGTGGCATAGAGATAGTCCTCGACTTGCACGATCGCTCGTTCCGGGTCCACGACACGGAAGTAGATAACGGCGTTGACTTTCACGGTAACGTTGTCTTTGGTGATGATGTCCTGCGGGGGGACATCCATCGTGATCGTGCGGAGGCTAACTCGTGTGAGCCGATCGATGAAGGGTACGATGACGACGAGCCCCGGCCCGTTGCCCCCGACAAGTCCGCGCGAGAGGCGGCCGAGGCGAAAAATCACGGCCCGCTCATATTCGGGCAGCACGTTGAACGTCAATTTACCGATCACGATCAAGGCAATGAGTACCAAGAGGAGTCCGACGGGGCTGAACATGGTTAAGCCTCTTTCTTTTGGAAAACAGGCGTGACGTATAGTTTCAATCCTTCCACGCGCAGGACCTTGGCGGTGCCCCCCTCTTCCACGGGGCTATCGCTGACGGCGTCCCACAGTTCTCCATGAATCATCAGTTTGCCGTCGGGCCGCAGCGCCGTTTTGGCGACGCCGACAGCACCGATCATGCCCTCGCTGCCTGTGAGCGGTGATCGGCGCAGCGCGCGCACGCCCATGCCGACGACGAACAGTGAAATGGCGGCAGTCGCGGCGATCACGGGAATGATGACCGACCACGAGATTTGAAAAAACTCTGCGTCCGACTTGATCAGCATCAGCGAACCGAGCATCATAGACACGACCCCCCCGATAGCCAGTAATCCGTAGCTCGTGACGGTGGCTTCCAAGATAAAGAACACGATCCCCAGGAGGAACAACAACACTCCCGCGTAATTGACCGGTAGTGATTGGAGGGAATAAAAGGCCAGGATGAGGCTAATGGCGCCGACGATGCCTGGAAGGATGGCACCGGGGTTGTACAGCTCGGCGAGGATGCCGATCGTGCCAACGGTCATGAGTAGGTAGGCGATGTTGGGATCGCTCAAGGCCTTTAAGAGTTCGAGCCGGAGCCCCATGGGGAATTCACGAACCAAGGCCCCCTCGGTGGTCAGCGTGATGGGACCGCCCGCAACCAAGACCGTCCGTCCATGAAGTTGTTTGAGCAGGGTGGTGAGATCATCCGCGACGAGATCGATGATTTTCAATTTGAGCGCCTCCTGCTCGGTAGCCGACACGCTTTTCCGCACCGCGTCCTCGGCCCAGGCTACGTTCCGCCCCCGCTGCTCCGCAATACTTTTGAGGTAGGCCACGGCGTCGTTTTCGACTTTTTCTTTCATCGTTTTATCCATCTCGCCCCCCCCGATGGCGACCGGATGGGCTGCGCCGATATTCGTCCCAGGCGCCATGGCGGCAATATGAGCTGCCATGGTGATGAAAACGCCCGCTGACGCCGCCCGTCCCCCGGATGGAGCGACAAAGACGATGACAGGGATCGGCGAACCGGTAATATCTTTCACGATGAGGCGCATGGAGGTATCCAATCCTCCGGGAGTGTCGAGTTGGAGGATCACGGCTTGGGCCGAGGACGATTGGGCGGCAGCCAATGCGTCGTGGAAGTACTCGGCCGCGACGGGGTTAATGACCCCTTCGTAGGTCGCGACGAGCACTTCCCTGGCCTGGGCGTTGGAGAGGAGAAGCAACAGGGCTGCTGATCCGAGAGCGACTCGGCCAACAAACGCCGCCGCGTATTTGATGGGAAACCAACGCCGGGGCTGACAGCTGCACATGGGGCCCATCCCGTCCGACCTGCACTCCTAACTATCAGTGAGACAAAGTGTTTTTGATATTACGGCCCGCTGCCTACCCTGTCAAGAAAGGTCCTTGGTCACAAGGCGCTGGTTGCAAACCAGGAGATGAACCACCTAGAATGCCCTGTCATGTCAACGTTTTCGAATGGTGACCGTATTCATCTGGTCGATCGCAAAGGACGCCAGTATGCCATGACGCTCAAGGGGGGAGATGTCTACCACTTCAGTGGCCAGACGATCCCCCATGATGAGATCATTGGCCGAGAGGATGGGACAGTGGTGGTGTTGTCCGGCGGCAAGAGGATGCTGGCCATTAAGCCTACGTTCAGAGAGTATGTTCTGAAGATGCCCCGAGGGGCGCAAGTCCTGTACCCGAAAGACCTCGGGCTTATTCTTATGTGGGCGGATATCTATCCCGGATCGCGGGTGTTTGAAGCTGGAACCGGTTCAGGGGCTCTCACGATGGCGCTGTTGCGCGCGGTCGGACCAAGGGGGCTGGTTGTGACTTATGAGGTGCGTGAGGACTTCGCCCGCACCGCGCTGCTCAACATTGACCGTTACCTTGGGCCGGTTCCTAATCTAGTGTCCTTGCGCAAGGATGCCTACGAATCTATCGAATTGCTGGATGATGGTGTCCCCTTCGATCGTGTGGTATTGGATCTGCCTGAACCGTGGCGGGTGGTGCCCCATGCCGCCAAAGTCCTCCGTTCCGGTGGGATTTATCTGAGTTTTGTCCCAACAGTTCCTCAAGTCATGCAAACGGTTGAGGCGTTAGAAAAGACCGCCATGTTTACCATGGTGGAGACGTTTGAATCCCTGGTGCGGACTTGGTCGGTGCAGGGACGGAGTGTGAGGCCAGACCATCGAATGATCGCTCATTCGGGATTTCTGACTGTGGCCAGAAAAGCGGGCAGTGGCATGCTGACCTCGAAAAGCAGCCCCGCTGATCCTGAAGAGATGTTGGAGCACACGCTACCCGATGAAACAGGAGAGTGAGGAAGGTGGGACGGCTGGAGGGGAAGGTGGCCATTGTGACGGGGGGAAGCGCCGGCATCGGTGAGGCAGTGGCGAAGCGGTTTGCAGCGGAAGGGGCCTCAGTTACGATCACCGGTCGCCGGCATGCGGAACTTGCGCGGGTGGCGGAGGAGATTCGTCAAAACACAGAGAGGATCCTGACCGTCTCCGGCTCCGTGACCGATGAAGCGCATGTGCAGGAGGTGGTGCGGGCCACGGTCGATCGTTTTGGTCGGATTGATATTGTGGTGAATAATGCGGGGATCGGGGATTTCGGCAAACGCCTGCACGAAATTGATGATGAACGGTGGCGGACGGTGTTGGACGTCAACGTGACAGGCGTCTTTCGCATGACGAGGGCCGTGATCCCCCACATGCTGAAACAGAAATCAGGAGCGATTGTGAATATCTCCTCCGTCGCCAGTTTGGTTGGCATTCCTGGCTTACCTGCCTATGCCGCTTCCAAAGGAGCCCTTGATGCCTTCACCAGATCGGTGGCGATTGACTATGCCCCGGATGGGATCCGTTGCAACGTCGTGAATCCCGCTCTGGTCGATACGCCGATGGCTGCGCCCCTCATGGCCAATCCGGCCATGCTCCAAACGATCCTCTCTCAATATGCCATTCGTCGTGCCGGCACCCCCGAGGAAGTGGCAAGTCTGGTGTTGTATTTGGCTTCAGATGAAGCGGCATGGGTGACGGGGGGAACCTTTACCATTGACGGAGGCATGACCATTTACAAGGGATAGCCTGCCGATGTCTTTTCCATCTGTCCGTTAACATTAAACATCCATGGAGATCGGCACTCGTACGCAGTTCTGCGGTGTTATCGGTAATCCTGTTGACCATTCCCTATCACCGGCCCTTCACAATGCAGCCTTTCGAGCGGTAGGGGTCGATTGCGTGTATTTGGCGTGGAAGGTTGAGAGGATTGGCGATGCCTTGCGGGGGCTTAAGGCGCTGGGTAATTTTCGCGGAGCCAGTGTGACCATCCCTCACAAGGTGGCGGCCGTCCCGTTTGTGGACGAGATCGAACCGACCGCCCGTCGGATCGGAGCGATCAATACGATCGTGGCAGAGGGGGGGCGGCTCAGGGGATATAACACCGATGCCAGTGGTGCCCTGCGTGCATTGCGGGAAGGGGGCGTGGTACTGACTGGTCAGCGTATTGTCATGCTGGGCTCCGGAGGTGCCGCACGGGCGATCGCCTTTGCGATAGCGGCGGAATCGGAGGTGGAGAAGCTTGTTATCCTAGGTGTCGATCAGCAAGAACTGACAACATTGGTCCATGACCTGCGGTCTCAGACGTCTTTACCTGTGGAAAATGAGGGGCTGAACGAGGATACCCTTCGGCAAGTGTTACCCGAGGCGCACGTCATCATTCACTGTACGCCAGTGGGGATGGTGCCCCGAGTCGATGAGACCTGCGTGCCGGCGTCATTACTTCACGAGGGGCTGGCGGTCATGGACATTGTGTACAACCCACGAACCACGCGATTGCTCCGAGAGGCGCAACAGGCTGGATGTCGAACGATCTCTGGCTTGGAGATGTTTCTCCATCAAGCAGTCGCGCAATTTGAGTTGTGGACCAATCGGTCCGCCCCTGTTGATGTCATGCGGGCGGTGTTGGAGTCCCATTTCTCATGAACGTGGTGCTGATTGGCTATCGGGGAACCGGTAAAAGCACAGTGGGAAAGGTTGTGGCGTCCCGCCTGGGGAGGAATGTGGTCTCGACTGACGCCGAGGTGATCAAACGAGCCGGGCGGAGTGTCCCCGACATCGTGGCGCAGGATGGATGGGAGCACTTTCGTGACCTTGAATCTCAAGTGTGTCGAGAGCTGGCAGAGAGGGATGGGTTAGTGATCGACACGGGTGGTGGGGCGATCCTGCGCCAAGAGAATGTCGAGAGGTTAAAGCGAAACGGTGTGTTGTTTTGGCTCACAGCATCCGTGGAGACGATTGTCCGGCGCATCGGTCATGACAACCAACGGCCGTCGCTGACGGGGACCAAATCCTTTGTCGACGAAGTCGAGGAGGTGTTGCGGGAGCGGACGCCTAAATATCAAGCAGCGGCCGATTATGTCATTCCGACGGATGGACGGTCTATTATGCAAATTGCGGACGAAATTCTGGCGCGTCTCTAGCCGTTCTCTAGCTTTGATGGTTGGTGAAGAGGTAGGGCCTGTCCTTGACAAATCTTCTCATGGCGTGCTTCTTGTAGGGTGGTGCGCCCGTAGCTCAGTTGGATAGAGCGCCGGGCTTCGAACCCGTAGGTCGCAGGTTCAATTCCTGCCGGGCGCACCAGTCCATTGGGGCCGAGCCATTCTCCTGCCCTTCCACAACTCCAAATCACCATGGTGGTTGCAGCTCGATGCCATCCTGGTCATCGAGAAGGGATGTTGTTTATAGGGTGCGAGGAATTGCTCTGACAGCGGGAGCTCAGAAGGTCGTAAAAGAGGTTGGACAGGGGACGGCGGGATGGGTTGGTGGTTGGATGTGAAAGCTCTTTCCAAATTGTAGGGCGCTGGAGGGCAGTAGTGATACCAGAGGCCTTGTTGTCGGGAGAGCTCATCCCTTCCAAATTCTCTCCCTTAAAGTGGAATAGACCTCGCCATCGACAACGGTGAGAATTTTTTGCATGATTTGAAACAATAATGAGAGGAAGAGGTAACTTTGATGTGGCAGGAAGGGAGGTTAAGAAAAAGGCAGGAAACACGCGTGAGCGGGGAGGAAATAGATGCGGTACAATGTGGATGAGCATGTATAGACTCGTGATGGCTCCTGATGCGGCACGTCGCTTCAAGAGCGGAGGCGGTCCACCCGTTGATTTAACTTGTGCGAATGGCGAAACGGATGACCAACAAGATAATCAAACCGGGAAGAGGTGATCGGCCATGATCCCCATTTTGCAGGATATAAGGGCGTGGTTTCTCTTGGTCTTGGCCTTGGCGATGGTGGTGTTCATTTGCGCAATTGCAGGAATGGGGTTAGTGTTGCGACCGGTCCGGTGGGCCGATCGCAAACGATGCTAACCGATGCCAAGGTGATGGAGGCTTGCTCTGAAGATCAGCGTCTTCTCTATTTCTTATCTTAGTTCTTAGTCTTAGCGAGAAGCGAGAACGGAATGTCACGGGGCGTAGTCGAAACCGGTAGTCCCTCCTTCCACGTACCAACTACCAAATATTTCCAACGCAGCGTCGTCGCCCAGACGGTCGAACGGTAGCTTTTTCTGAATTCTCCCGCTTGTTATTTTATTCATTTTATTCCCATGGAGCTTCAGGCGAGACTACTTAAGGAAGGTGTTCAGCTGTGTGATTGCCACCCAGCGGACGTTCCAGCCCAAGGATGGAATATCAACGGGGTTTCAATGAGTTGTCTGCCTACTGTGCGCTGGCCAATGGGGGGAAGGCGGCGCCCCACTGGATCGATGCTATATTTTAGTCATGATTGCCTGAGAACTTTCTCCTGTGACGGTGGCTCTCTCAACCCGACAAAGAGGAAAGCTTCTTGATGGATGGAGGAGGAATTGAGGAGAAAAGGGAGGCTGGCTCGTAGTCAGCGAAGTCAGGTTGAACAACGAGAAAGAGAGATGAGTAGGGGAGCCCTATTTGTTGCAAGGGCCAAGCGGTTGTGAGCCGAAGGTGCTGTTTCTGCAAGAGAGCCTGCGTGAATCTAGATGTCATCCCTGAGTGGAGGCACGTACGCTTTTTCGAATTGTGATGCGGACAGAAGCCGG
Organism: Nitrospira sp.; assembly: GCA_024331045.1. Lineage (GTDB taxonomy): Bacteria > Nitrospirota > Nitrospiria > Nitrospirales > Nitrospiraceae > Nitrospira_D. The sequence goes on along the minus strand of JANDJC010000003.1, from coordinate 87,649 downwards.
CCCTTCTGGGCATTCATTCGATGTCGGTCGCCATGGCACTTTTTAAGGTGAACGGGGGACAGAGGCCACCACGAGGCGCCTTCCAACATCCAACAGAGGATTAAGAGGAGGATTATTCGATGAGTACAGAAAGGGAAGAGAGAAGAGGTGTACACCGGGGGATAGGAGGTCACTGAACCAACGTTCCTTTCGATCAGAGGGAAGACCAGGCAAACGAGGGCATAGTGCGGTTGTTTCTCCGGATGGCACTGTTGTTCCATGTCTTGCTGCGAGGTGTACAACGGCAGATTGCCTTGGTCGCTCAAGCTTAATTTGAGAAAGCCGAGAGGTGTACACCCTGTCTAGAAGGGGGTAACCTAAGGAGCAGACGAACCCCTCAAAAAGAGCAGGTTCTTGAATCCGTATGGCGGTGGGGGAGAGGTGAGGCCCATGCGTTTCCGTAAAAAGCGGTTGTTTTTTTATGCGAAGGATGCCAGTTCCGAGGCGGGGCCCTCATCATGTCAGTCGGAGACTCGAGAAAGAAGGGGCCAGCCTCGGTTCAGCGCCCAGTTCCGGAGCTGCCTGTCAGGGGGGCAACTGGAGGGGCAAGGCCGAACGGTAGACATCTCTGCCGGGGGGTGTAAGATTGAAAGTGAAGTGACCGTTCCGCCGGGAACGGTCTTAGAGTGTCGAATCTACATCCCTGGGCTTGACTGGCCTCTGCGGATAGATGAGGCTCAGGTCAAATGGACCAAAGGAAACGTCTTCGGCGTCTTGTTCACCGGTGTTAATCCTCAAGAGCGGGAAAAACTGAAGATGGTTCTTGCTGAGCTTGAGCGAGAAGCGTGAGCAAGAATCTGTCCCTTCTTGCCTGCTGTCAACTCATTTCTCCGGGTTGGCTTTTCCGATCGGAGCCGAGGGCGAACTTGCAAAGGGGAGGGCCAGCTATTGTTGTAATGAGTCGCGCAGGGCCTTCGATGAACCGCGCTCATGTTGCATTAAGGAGATCGCACGTCTGCAGGTGAGACTGGCGACACTGTTGACAGGTAGGCCATGACTATCGGAAAGTGCAGACTTCACAATGAAAGAACCTCAAGGGGAAGCTCCCATTCATCGAGAGTCGTGAACAGAGGGATGCAGAGGCGCTGTCGAGCGTGAGTTGGAGGACCGGCATTGTCGGACTGCGATGGTCAAGTGGGAAGCGAGGAGAAGCGGGAAAAGGCAGGAAGTGAGAAAAGGAGGAATGAGAAGTGGAGCAACGGTACATCGTGACGGTGAAATTTGTGGTAGAAGCTGATTCGGCCGAAGACGCTGAGGAGATGCTGGAAAGCGCCTGTGAAAAGGCAGCGGCGACATTTCCCGGCATGAGTTACGAGGGAATCGAGGATATTGAGGAGGAGGAAGAGGAGTAGCTCTAAAAATTTTGCGGCTCGGTCGCGGGTGGCGCAGGCTGCCGGCTTGACCGAGGTAATCAATGTCATCGTTTTTTGTGACGGACCATGCCCCCCACCTTCGCTCAGTCATGTCAGACCGGACGAGAGATCGCGACCCTTGCGGGAGGCTGTTTCTGGTGTTTGGAGGCAGTGTTCGACCGGGTGCGGGGTGTGGAGGCCGTAAGATGTGGATACACGGGAGGAACGACACCTGATCCCACGTATGAAGCTGTCTGTACCGGCCAAACGGGGCATGCCGAAGCGGTTCGGGTGACCTTTAACCCGTACGAAATTTCTTATCGAGAGTTGTTGGAGATCTTTTTTGCCATTCACGACCCTACCACGCTCAATCGGCAGGGTAACGACAAGGGGACTCAGTATCGTTCAGCCATTTTTTACCATAGTCCTCATCAACAACAGATTGCCGAGCAAATGATCACGATGTTGACGGAACAAAAACGGTATCGTGATCCCATTGTCACCCAAGTGGTGCCGGCTACGGAGTGGTATGAGGCGGAGGCCTATCATCAAGAGTATTTCAAACGGAATCCCTTCCAAGGCTATTGCCAATATGTGGTGGCTCCCAAGGTGGCCACGGTCGAACGGCTTTATGCGACCCGTCTGAAAGACCGGCTATAGGGGAGCTAGTTGGAGGCCGATCCTCTGAGCAGCATCTGTCGGATTGAACCGAATAGCGGCGGTTTCTGGAAAACTTGGCGTGCCGAGAGTCGAACCTCCGCATGAACCGGACAGAACGGCCATTCGCCGGCCTGGTTGCCCTGCACGTGCGCCACGAGCAAGGGATTCAAGGGATCGTCCGTGATGCGGCTGATGATCAAGGGGCTGTTGGGATCCAACAGGCACGTCTCATCTATGCGACCGGCGATGTTCCGCGGCGTGGTCAGCTCGACACGTTGTTCTCCGTCCGAAAAGACGGTATCGCCTTCCCGGAAAGGGCCTGGTGGGGCGAGAGAGTAAAGAACAAGTGGGGCGCCCAGAATCAGGACAGCCACACTGACCATCGACCACAGTGGGGGTTCGGTGGAGGAGTCTGTTGGGCTCAATCGTCCCTCCTTCTCGGTGCGCTTCTCCTGAGGTGCGCCGTGCTTCTCCGCATTGTACCGCAGAGACCACTTCTTGTGTGGTTTATAAGGGGCTGAGCGGGTATGGCCCGGATGCCATGCCGCAACCCTCTTCTGTTGCCTTCCCAGTCAAAAAAGTTCAATCCGCCGGAAACTGAATTTTAAAAAATTAACGAAACTGTAACGGTCTCGTCATTTCAAGACAATCTTCTTCACCTACCTAGAGCACCCGCATTCTTCTTGTTGAACGAAGGAGGGAGCGGGCATGGTTTGGGTGCAAACAAGAGGGAAACATTGGCATTGGTGGGGGGTGTGCCTAGGGTTGTTTCTGATAACGAGCTGGGGAGGAAGTAGACCGGCCTGGGCTGGGCATTTGGAAGACTTGTTGTTAGAAAAGGGACAAATCACCATTGACGAATGGGTCGAGCTCAAGGCAGAGGAAGAACGGCGGGAAAGCAAGAAACAGGAGGAGAGTCGCAGTGTCGGCGATACGCCCGTGACGGCGAAATGGTACGAGAAGATCAGCGTCCGGGGCTATACGCAAATCCGATGGAATCGCTTGGGGCAGCCCAATGGAGCGTTGGTGAGCGCGCAGGGAGATCGGTCGATCGGTGATAACAGCGGGTTCTTCCTGCGCCGCGCCCGGTTGATTTTGAGCGGCCAGCCGCATGACCGGTTATTTATCTACCTCCAGCCCGACTTTGCCTCGAGCGTCACTGGCGGGAACCATGTGGTTCAGCTACGAGATTGGTATGCGGATATCTTTCTCACGGAGGACAAGGAATGGCGCATTCGGGCCGGGCAATCGAAGGTGCCCTATGGGTTTGAGAATATGCAATCAAGCCAGAATCGTTTGGCGCTCGACCGTGCCGATGCCCTCAATAGCGCCGTCTTGAATGAACGAGACTTTGGTTTCTTTCTCTATTATGCGCCCAGCCATGTCCGGGCGCGGTTTCGGAAACTGGTCGAAAGCGGTCTCAAGGGATCCGGCGACTACGGCATGTTGGGTGTGGGCGTCTATAATGGTCAGACGGCCAATCAGGTGGAATTGAACGACAATAAGCACGTGATTCTGCGCGCCGCCTACCCCTTTGAATTGCCGAACGGCCAGATCGTGGAATTGGGCGCCAGCGCCTACCACGGGAAATTCGTTATTTCGAAGACATCGATTGTGCCGGAAGGCGGTGGCGCGGCCGTGACCCCGGCGGGGCCGACGACCTTCCTTGACGAACGGGTTGGCGCTTATTTCATGATCTATCCGCAGCCGTTCGGGCTGCAGGGCGAATACACGTTCGGGCATGGACCAAGGCTGAGCGAGGATCGCCGTTCGATCAGCACGCGGCCGTTGTACGGGGGCTATATCCAAGCGATGTACAACTACAAGTGTCCGGCGTATTGTTTAAGCTTCTGGCCCTTCATCCGCTATCAAGAATATCTCGGCGGTAGAAAGCATGAGCCGAATGCGCCAAGTCATCGCGTGCGCGAGCTGGAAATTGGCGCGGAACTCCAGATCAATCCCAATCTGGAACTTACAGCGTCTTATTCCTGGACCGATCGGACATCGTCTGTTGCAACAGGTCCCGAACCGTATAAGAGTCAGGCGGGAAACTTGATTCGGTTCCAATTGCAATTCAACTACTGATGAAAAGGGGGCTACGGAGCGGTCTAAGGCTAAGGCCTCTCAGCAGAAGGCCGGCTAGACGGAGGGGCACTGGGAACGGTGGCCGCGCGATTCTTCTCCAGTAGATGCGCCCTCACGTGGCTTAATCGCACAACGAGCTCAGGCCGGTCGGACCGAAAGAGTCGGCTGAAGAACGAGCCGCTTTGTGATGGCACGAGGGCGGCGGCCGGCTCAAAGTCCAGCTTGACTCGGACTGGCGTGATGGATCGAAGGGGCATCAATCGGTCATCATGTGTGTCAGCCATTCCGAGGTCCGAGGCATAGTGGGTCGGCGAACGGTAGTTGCTGATGATGATGTGGAGGTCGTCCCCGTCAAGGAAGATCCCCCCCGATGTGACTCTCCTAATAATCGCAGTGTGAGGAGTGGACTGATAGAAGGTTACAACCTGATCGGGAGTCGCCATTTTCAAGGCCTGGACCAGCAAGGGAGCGAAAAAAATAACCTCGGCCGAAGTAAAGGCGGGGTGTCGAGGCGGTTCCTCGTCTTTGGGAAAGAAGGGGAGGGAAGGGATCAACGTGACCGGTTCGTTGATAATGAGACCCTGCAGCACGGCGGCCATTTCGACCGTCGTGAGGTCGGCTGGATGAGAGTGTCCTCCTCCTACGGTGTGATCAACTTCCAGCCGGACAAACCGAGACGGGCTTTCATAAATGGTTTGTGTGGGCATCGGTGGGCTCTGACACGAGGCCAAGCCAAGTCCCAGCGCAACCCCGCACATGGGTACCCAATGAAGACGATTCATTCCTCACCGTTTATTTAAATATGGAACGGAGGACAGTGGAATTCGAAAGATCCATTCAGCTATCCCGGTTATCTGTGAATTTCGTCCCCATTGCTCATTTGCTCATTAAGGCAGCTTGGCTGATTCGATGGGCTGTACGGACTGAGGCCATGCGGCCGAGAAACGATTCAGGATCTCCGTCGGAAGGGGAAAGAACCCTTCTTTGACCACGATTTCTTGTCCCTCGTGACTGGTTGCAAACTTGACGAACTCCGAGACAAGGGCGGGCAATTCTTCATTCGGCGGTTTGTCCACGTACAGATATAGGAGACGCCTCAAGGGATAGGTCCCGTTAATGGCATTTTCAAAAGTGGCCTCCACGAAGGCGTCGCTTTCCCGCTCTGCGAGGGGAACCGGGCGAACGGTGGAGGTCCGATACCCAATGCCGCTATAGCCGATCGCATAACGGTCCTTCATGATTTCCACAACGATTGATGCCGATCCTGGCTCCTCGATGACCTTGGGACTGAATTCGCCGTTCAGACAGACTTTCTCACGGAAAAAGGCGGCGGTTCCTGACGTTGAAGTGCGTCCATGAAGCCAGATATCCGCCTGACTCCATTCCCCACCTAGGCCAAGTTGGCCCCATTTGGTGATGGAATATTCCGCTTGTCGCCGCCGCTCTTTGCAGAACATGGCCTCCAGTTGTTTGAATGTTAAGCCCGTAATGGGGTTATCCCGATGAACAAAAATAGCCAAGGCATCGGTGGCCACTGGCACTTCCGTCGGTTCGTAACCGTGTCGCTTCTTGAATTCCAAGATTTCAGCGGGCGTGAGCGGCCGCGAGACGGCGATGATCTGGGCGGTCTTTTCCAGCAAGGCCGGCGGACCCTGCTCGGATCCCGAACCTTGTATCCGAATGTCAATATGGGGGTAAAACTCCTTCAACTTGCGTTCCCAATGTCTGGTCAATGGTTTCATCGTGTCGGAGCCGACAATTGTTAAACTCCCCGTCATTGTTGACGAGCTCCGCACATACGCATGAATATGAGGGTCGGTTGTCGGCTTAAGCTGAGCCCACGCTGGCACCGCCAGCCCCACACTAAGGGCCAGAAGGGGGGCTATGATCAAAAAACCCTTGGTTTCCCGTGTCCGAACTGGTGCCAGGCTCATATGTACGATCCTCCTTTCCTCCCTTGCTGTCGTTGAAGTTGCCATCAAATCCCTCATCGTGGGGCTACTGTTGGCTGTTGTGGATTAAGAGTGCCCAGCAAGGGTTCACATGGCGCGTTGAGCATATAGGGGGTCAAAGTTACGATGACCAAACATCTTTGTTACAAACCTGTAAAAGTGAAGGGCATACTGTTTTGACTCAAGACGGTAAGGGGGGCTCTATGGTAGCACCATGAGCAAAGTTAACACAGAGTTAACGGGACTGTCATGGTCATGGAACAATCCCCCTCGATAGTGGGGACACTGAGGAATGTGCTTTTCGTGGAAAGTGCTTTTGCAAGATGAACACTGCAAAGACGAGAAGGACGAGCGAGAAGGACAAGATAGGCCGACGTGGTCGCTGATCATAAAGCCCTGAAGAGGGAACGATGTTGTCCAGTCAGGTTAAATGGTCGCTGTGGGCTCTAGTAATTGCCAGTCTCGTGGGAGTTGGTTGGGGGAGGGGGCTGACATGGGCAGTCCAGACCAGTCTCATTAAAATCGATGGATCGAGCACGGTCTATCCCGTGACAGAAGCCGTGGCCGAGGAGTTTCAGAGCCTCCATCGCGGCAAGATTCGAGTAACTGTGGGGATCGCGGGATCAGGGGGAGGGTTCAAAAAATTCTGCCGCGGCGAGATCGATATTGCCGATGCTTCGCGGCCTATTTTGAAGGAGGAAATGGCACTTTGTCAGAAGAACGGTATCTCGTATTACGAGTTGCCCGTGGCTTTTGATGCGTTGACGGTAGCGGTCAGCCCCAAGAATACCTGGGTAGACTCGATGACCGTTGAGGAATTAAGGAAGATCTGGGAACCGGCAGCGCAGGGCAAAATCACGCGATGGAACCAGGTCCGTCCCGACTGGCCGGATGCCCAACTCGTGCTCTTCGGCGCGGGCTCTGACTCGGGGACCTTTGATTACTTTACCGATGCGATCGTGGGAAAGCCCAAATCCAGTCGGGGCGATTACACGGCCAGCGAGGACGATAACGTGTTGGTCCAGGGCATTGAGCGAAATGTACACTCCTTGGGATACATCCCCTACGCCTATTATGCGGCGCAGCAAAAAAAGTTGAAAGCTGTCGCGATTGTCGGGAAAAACGGGCCGGTGTTGCCCAGCGCGGAGACTGTCAAAAACGGGTCGTATCACCCCCTCTCTCGACCTCTGTTCATCTACGTTAATGCCGAGTCGGCGAAACGGCCGGAAGTACGACAGTTTGTTGAATATTATCTGGCGGAAGGACCCAAACTGATCGCCGAGGTCCACTACGTTCCCCTGCCCGACCAAGCCTATGAGATGGCTCGCGAGCGATTTGCGAAGGGCATTGTGGGGACAGGATTCGGAGGGGAACCTGAAGTTGGATTACCGGTCGAAGAGATTTTGAGACGTCCCCCGAAACAATAGGGCCTCACATCCTCTTTCCCTGTCCCCTACACGTCGAAATGAAGGGACGAACTGTTCTTGTGCCAGAGCAAGGGACGGCGGGCTCGAGCAAGCCGCTCCTCGTGGAGGGAGAGGGACGTCGCCGTGTGCGCCGAATTCGAGAGTTGGTGATCGAGGGAGGGCTGTTGGTGGCCGCGCTGGTGTCGGTGGCCACCACCACTATGATCTTGGCCGTCCTGGTGGTCGAATCGCTTGGGTTCTTTGACACGGTCTCCCTGTATGATTTCCTGACTGACACCCTCTGGACGCCGCTGTTTGACGATCCACATTATGGAATTCTTCCACTCTTGGCCGGCACGATCGTGACCAGTATGGTCGGGCTCCTGGTCGCCATTCCGATCGGAACAGTGTCGGCCATGTATCTCTCGGAATTTGCGTCGCCTCGTGTGCGGGAAATCATCAAACCAGTCTTGGAATTGCTGGGAGCCGTCCCGACCGTGGTCTATGGATATTTTGCGCTTCTCGTTGTGACGCCGGCCCTTCAATGGATATGGCCTGACCTCCCCGGCTTCAACATGCTGGGGCCCGGCATCGTCATTGGAATCATGATTCTGCCGCTCGTGATTTCATTGAGTGAGGATGCGATGCGGGCCGTCCCGATGATGTTGCGAGAGGGGTCCTATGCCATGGGGGCCACACACCTTGAGACAGCCTGGCGTGTCGTCGTGCCAGCGGCCACATCCGGCATCGTTGCGGCCTACGTGCTGGGTATCTCCCGGGCGGTTGGTGAAACGATGGTGGTGGCCATTGCGGCTGGCCAGAATCCCAACTTGACGTGGAATCCCATGGAGCCAGCCGCCACCATCACCGCCTACATTGTTCAGGTTGCGCTTGGCGATCTGCCACACGGTAGCATCGGCTACAGAAGCATTTTCGCGGCCGGTCTTGTGCTAGCCATGATGACCTTTACCTTTAATATCTTGGGGCATGTGATGCGCAAGCGGTTTCGGGAGGTGTACTGACCATGATCAAGCGTCGCAAATATGCCGAGGCCCTGTTCAAAGTCCTTGGTTTGAGCTCCCTAGCCTTGGCGGTGGGGACCTTAGCCTTACTGTTTGGGGCCCTTGTTGTACATGGCATCGGACGGCTTGATTGGCAATTTTTGACGTCATTTCCCTCCCGGCATGCCTCCCAGGCCGGTATTCTCCCTGCGGTGGTCGGCTCGACGCTGGTGATGTTGGTTACGGCGTGTGCCGGAATTCCCGTCGGTGTTGCGGCCGGTATTTACCTTGAGGAATATGCCAAACGGACGTGGTTTACTGAGTTAATCGAAGTCACTGTGACCAACCTGGCTGGGGTGCCATCGATTATTTTCGGGTTGCTCGCGCTGGGACTCTTCGTGTACATGCTGGGGTTAGGGGCCAGTATTCTGACGGCGGGGTTAACGTTGGCACTGTTGATTCTTCCGGTGGTGATCGTGACGACACGCGAAGCCATTCGTGCCGTGCCGGTCCACATACGAGAAGCCGCCTTTGCATTAGGTGCTACCAGGTGGCAAACGGTCGCCGACCACGTGTTGCCTTACTCGGCGGCGGGAATCCTGACAGGGATTATTTTGGCTCTGAGCCGTGCCATCGGTGAAACGGCTCCGATCGTGACGGTGGGGGCTCTGACATTCGTTGCGTTTTTGCCGCCGGCACCGATTACGTCCCAGCCTCCGTATCTCTCCTTTGAATGGCTCATGTCTCCATTCACCGTGATGCCAATCCAAATGTTTGCCTGGGTGTCCAGACCCGGCGAGGATTTTGCCGCTAATGCTGCCGCTGCAGGGTTGCTCCTTGTCGGTATGACGCTCACCATGAATGGTTTGGCGATCTACGTCCGCTATCGGATGCGCAAGCGCGTGTTTTGGTAACGGTCACGTCATGGCTCGGTCATTGGACAGTTCGCACGTCGGCTCTGCCGAAAAGGGAGAGTGGCCCAAGCCCCTGAAGGCAGAGGCGTGCGAGCTGAGCTTTTATTACGGCAGCCGACTGGTCCTCAAGCGAGTGTCGGTGCCGATCGCCCAAGGCAATATCACAGCGTTGATTGGCCCCTCTGGCTGCGGCAAATCCACGTTTCTCCGCTGTTTTAACCGCATGCACGACCTTTATCCCGGCACCCGTTACGAAGGAGCCATTCTCTTGTATCCCGAAGGCCGCAATATCTTGGATCGGCAGGTCGATCCAATCGAGGTCCGCATGAGGCTGGCTATGGTCTTTCAGAAACCCAATCCGTTTCCCAAGTCCGTCTATGAGAATGTGGCCTACGGCTTACGGGTGCGGGGGGTGAGGGATCGGCGCGTGCTTGACGAAAAAGTCGAACAGGCCTTGCGCAGTGCGGCATTATGGGAAGAAGTCAAGGACCGATTGTCGGCTCTGGGTACATCGTTATCAGGGGGGCAGCAGCAACGGCTGTGCATCGCCCGTGCACTGGCGACGGATCCGGAATTGCTTTTGCTGGATGAGCCGACGTCTGCGCTCGACCCCATCGCAACAGGCAACATTGAGGAACTGTTGCAAGATTTAAAACGCCGCGTGACAATTCTGATCGTGACGCATAATATGCAGCAAGCGGCTCGTATTTCCGATTGGACGGCGTTTATGTATTTGGGAGAACTGGTGGAATTCGGACCGACGAAACGGCTGTTTACAACTCCCACCAACAAACAAACTGAGGATTACATCACGGGGCGGTTTGGTTGATCACCATGACCCAGCGGCATTTTGATGACGAGCTAGCCGAGTTGAAGGCCAAGTTGGTGCGGATGGCCGGCTTGGCGGAAGATCAAATCGACAAGGCACTCGAAGCCCTCGTGAAGCGAAATTCCGAATTGGCAGACCAGGTCATCGAACGGGATCACAAGGTCAACGCGTTGGACGTAGAGATCGACGAGGAGTGCATCAGCCTGTTGGCGCTCCACCAGCCGGCCGCGCGGGACCTGCGGTTGGTGACGACGGCCATGAAAATCTCGACGGAGCTCGAACGGATCAGCGACCTCGCCGAAAATATCTGCGAGCGGACGATCGAACTGAACCAAGAGCCCCAGTTGAAACCCTACATTGACATTCCGCGGATGGGCAGCATCGCCAGGATGATGGTGAAAGAAAGCATCGACGCCTTCGTCAAGGAAGATGCCGCACTGGCGCGCAAGGTGCTCAAGGACGACGATTTGGTCGATGATCTGATGGAGCAGATTTTTCGCGAACTCCTGTCGTTCATGATTGAAAATCCCCACACGATCTCCCGTGCCATCAGGCTCAGCTTCGTTGCCAAGTATCTGGAACGGATCGCCGACCATGCCACTAATATGGCTGAGCTGGTGGTCTATCTCGTCGAAGGCAAGATCATCCGCCACACGGCACCTTCCGTTTCGCCCTAGGGCCCATCGATGCCGCATAGATAGCCGTGCGGGAGTTGGCTTTGCGTGAGAGCCTTCGTTTGAATTGACCTCGGCCCTGTGCTAGCATCGCACCATGGGTGTGACCACCTCTGCCAAGCGGGGCGAGTCTCGCCGCGGTTCCCATCTTTCTTCTGCTCTCCAACGAGAAGTTGCCGGCATCATCGTGATGGCGGTGAGTTTGCTGTTGGTTCTAAGCCTCCTCTCATTTGTGCCAGGAGAAACAATAGCTTCGATGGCTGGTTCAGGGGCTTCGAGCCGGCCACGTAACCTGATTGGCTCGTTCGGCGCCGTGGTCGGCGCCGGCCTGTTTCATCTGGTCGGTGGGGCTGCCTATTTGCTTCCGATGCTGTTGGCAAAGCTAGGGATGCGCTGCTTCTCCAAGGCTCCCGTGATGATCGGTCTGCGTGCTGCCACAAGTTCGTTCGCGGCGGTGTGTTTCTTGAGCGCGTTTTTGCATCTTGAAGCGACGGCCGTTCCTACCATCAATGGCATGATCATGCGAGGCCTGGCCGGCGGCATCGTGGGGCAGTTCATAGGCGAAGGGCTGCGGGCGGTGTTTGCAGGGACCGGTGCGCACATTGTGATTATTGCTGGCTTGCTCGTCTCCGTGTTGTTGACGACCCCGCTCTCGCTCGGTGAAGCGGTCAGGCGAAACGCCGCCCGGTGGAAGCTGTGGCGAGAGCGGATCAGGAACCGCCTGCCGGGAAGATGGCCTGAGGCTCAACGATCAAGCGGCAAGGGCGCACAACAATCCGAGGGAGGGATGACGGTTCAGCCTTCGACGATGGCTGAGCAGAACCGCGAATATTTCGAGCCGCCTCCGGTCGTTCAAACGGAAGAGCCGACCCCCGATACAGTCGATTCATCTGAGGCCTTCCTCTTTGATCCGTCTACCGATGAGAGCGAACAAGAAACCCGTCGCAAGCAGACCCCCTCTATCCGAGCCGCCAATCGTGCCTCGGATTCCGGTGAGTATCGTCTTCCTGACCCGGCTGAGATTCTCAGCGACCCTCCCACGATGACGGTTCGTGTGTCAGATGACGAATTAAAGGCTCAGTCCGATACCCTCTCACGGGCTCTGGCCAGTTTCGGCATCGAGGGACGGGTGACAGAAGTACGGCCGGGGCCGGTCGTCACGATGTATGAGTTTGAACCGGCTCCCGGCACCAAGGTGGCGCGGATTGTGAACCTGGCGGACGACCTGGCCTTGGCCCTCAAGGCCGTGAGTCTCCGCATCGTGGCACCGCTTCCTGGTAAATCGGTGGTTGGTATTGAGGTGCCTAACAAAGTCCGGGAGACGGTTTCCATCAAGGAAGTTCTGATGAGTAGCGCCTTTACCAAAGCCCGTTCAAAGCTAACCTTGGCGCTGGGCAAAGATATTTTTGGAATGCCGGTCACAGCCGATCTACGGACCATGCCCCACCTGTTAGTGGCCGGTGCGACGGGAGCAGGGAAGAGTGTCGGGCTCAATACCATGTTGCTGAGCATCTTGTTTTCGGCCAAGCCCAACGAAGTGAAGCTCTTGCTCATTGATCCCAAGATGCTGGAGTTTCAAGCCTACGAGGGTATTCCCCATCTGTTGAGGCCGGTTATGACGGATGCCAAATCGGCGGCCAAAGGATTGGGATGGGTCGTGGGAGAAATGGAACGCCGCTATAAATTATTGGCGGAGGCGGGGGTCCGGAGCATTGACGCCTACAACCGGAAGGTGATCGGACTGTTCGACGGGTCTCTCGACAAACCAGCGCTCATGACCGAGCAGCCGGAATTGCCGATGTCGTTCCCGTCGGCGGAAGAGCGTCTGTCCGCGGGAGAATCCTCGGGAGCGATGGATGAACCTGGTCGTATGCACACGAAGCCGACACCGCCGGAGCCGTTGCCCTATATCGTTGTCATGATCGACGAATTGGCCGATCTGATGATGGTGGCTCCCAAGGAAGTAGAGGACAAGCTGGCGCGGTTGGCGCAGATGGCGCGGGCGGCTGGGATTCATCTGGTGGTAGCGACACAACGACCCTCTGTCGATGTGTTGACAGGCTTGATTAAAGCCAATTTCCCCGCCCGCATCGCCTTTCAGGTGTCCTCAAAAACGGATTCGCGGACGATCCTAGACGCCAATGGCGCCGAGGCGTTGCTGGGGAAGGGCGACATGTTGTACCTTGCCTCCGGCACCGGCCGTCTTGTTCGTTTGCACGGCTCGTATGTATCGGATGACGATGTGAAAGCTGTCGTCGAATTTGTGAAACGCCAGGCGTCTCCGTCCTATGAGCAAACATTGCAATCAATCAAAGTTGAAGAGGCGGTGGCGGAAGAGGCCAAGGATGAACTGTATGAACAGGCCAAAGAGATGGTATTGAGTACGGGCCAGGCGTCAGCCTCATTGCTTCAGCGTCGGCTGCGAATTGGATATCCACGGGCGGCCCGTCTGATCGAACGGATGGAAGCGGAGGGGATTGTCGGGGCTATGGGACGTGACGGGAGGCGTGAAGTGTTGGGACGGCGAGGGCCGGTGGGAGCAGCAGAGGAATGAGTCGTCAGGCGGATCGTCAATGGATCAGTCTGTGGATCGGTCTTTGTCTGGGGGTGGTGGGAATCTCGCCTGCTTGGGCTTCGGAAGGAGGCGTCGATCCGTCGCTGCAGCGAGAAGTGCAGGCGCTCGTCAAACACATCCAGGCTCGATACGAGAAGACCAAGGACCTCCAAGCGGACTTTGTTCAAAAGACGAAGATCGAAGGGTTCGAACGACCAATTCTCTCAAGCGGCAAGGTGTATCTGAAACGTCCCGGCCAATTACGGTGGGATTATCTGGAACCAGCCAACGAGCGCATCTATGTGGCGCATGACAATGTCAAGGTGTATGTGCCGGAACATAAACAGGTATTGGTGGGTAAGTTGACGCAGATGGCGGCGTCAAAGGCGCCGCTCGAACTGTTGCAAGGGGTCGGCAAGTTGGAAGAATCCTTCGACATTCGCCCGACGGAAGGGAAAGAGCGGGGAGCCGGTGGCCTTCCTCTCCTCACCCTCCTCCCCAAAACCCAGGTCTCTGAATCAACCAAGACCATCCAGAAAATCGTCATCGAGGTGTTTCCCAAAACCTATTTTTTACGGGCCGTCTCTCTCCATGAGAGTGGCGGGAATGTTTCGACATTTGAGTTTTCGGAGCCCATGGCCAACGTGGGATTGGCAAACGAGATCTTCGAGTTTGTCATCCCGCCCGATGTTGAAGTCGTAAGGGCTCCTGTCTTCAGCGGTCCCTAGAGACGGTGGGAGACCGCTAGCCGAACAGGCCGGGTTTTTATGGGCGTTTAGGGTCTGGAGCGGAGGGCTAAAGAGGGGGGCTGCCCAGAGGCCAGGGGGTGACCAAAACAAGAGGTCAGCACCGTGGTTTTGATGGGGGAGGCGGAAGGAGCGCATCCATGATACGGGCGGTCGTGAGCGTAGCAGAAGCAGTAGAGCAAGCGGTGGCGGTGTTGGATTTCGAGCGGCTGCATCGGGACTATTGGGAGCAGGAAGAATTCCTCGTCATCAAGCAATTTCTCTCCCGGAACTATGTGGAAGAGGTCCTGGTGCCGCAGGCACAGGGGGTGAAATGCGAGCTCAATCGCAATTACATCCCGGGTCATAAAAAGGGAGGCAGTGTCAGCTACTACACGGTGCAGGAAAAGGCTCCTCGCTTTCTGGATCTCTATCGCTCGGAGTCGTTTCGAACGTTCCTCAGCCGACTGACAGGTGAAGAGCTCATGCTCTGCCCAGACCATGATCCCCATTCCTGCGCCCTCTATTACTACACGGAACCAGGTGACCACATTGGGTTTCACTACGACACCTCGTACTACAAGGGGGCCCGCTACACGATTTTGATGGGATTGGTTGATCGATCAGTCAGTTGCAAACTGGTGTGTGAGCTCTTCAGAAATCATCCGACGAAACAGCCGCGTCGCCTCGAACTCGTGACCGAACCAGGCGATCTCGTCATTTTCAACGGCGACAAACTGTGGCATGCCGTCACGCCTTTGGGGGAAGGGGAGGAGCGGATTGTGTTAACCATGGAGTATGTCACCAATCCGGACATGAATCCGATCAAGCGACTCTACTCGAATCTGAAGGACTCCATTGGTTATTTCGGCCTCCGGACGGTCTTCAAACGGGCGTGGTCCGGCTCCCAGGGAGCTTCCCTCAAGCCGTGAGGGCTTGCCTCCGCAGGCCGCCTGGCGGGCAGGACCGGTGGTCTAGAGATGCAAGTGCTTCATTGCGGCGGCACACAGGACGATAAAGAATCCCATCCACAGGGCAGCGCGCTGAAAGGGAATGACCTCATAGGTTTCTCCTTCTTCTGGCTGCTCGTCGGATTTAAAAATCACCGTGTACAAAAACAGCGTGAGCAGGCCGAGCACAAGTAGCAGTTTGATGCAGAAAATGATCAGGTACTTGGCGTGGTGTTGAATGCCAACGCCCGTTTGTGACGTAATGACCTGGTTGACGTAATGCAGATTGATTCCGCCGGTAAAGAGAAGCACCATGAGCAGCAGGCCGGCGACTTTTTTGTAGCGACGGTAGAAATTTTCCGTGATCGGCTTGATGTATTCCTGCGGCACGCCCTGTTGTAGGCCGGGGGTCACCGCCATGACGAGAAACGCGAGGCCGCCGATCCAAATGATGGCCGAAAGGAGGTGCAGCCAATGATTCATGATCGGAATGATCGTGTTCAGATCGAGGAGGATACGTTGGAAAGCGTCCATGTGCGATGTACTCTGAACGGTGGAATGTTATGCAGGCCAGCGCCTGGTCCCTCCGCTGGCATTATGAGCCGTCACACGAGGCCATTCGCAGATGCGGAGAAGCGCTAGAATTTGAAAACCGGCGTGTCATTACCGAAACGTTTTTTTCGCAACTCTTCCATGAGTTCAACGGTGATCACCGAAATGTTGTTGTCCCTGGCATATTTTTCAACGCCTTTTTTGACCATGGCCCGGAGGAAATAGGGGATGCGGCTCAGACGGAGTGAGGAGGCGTCATCCCAGCGAACCGGAGCCTCTTCGGGCGTGTTGAATGCTACCTTGATTTTCTCGCCCCCTTTAGGTGTGTAGAGGCACCATTGGTCCTCGTCCAACCAATCGCCATGATCGACGTAAGGACGGGCACGGCACCCTCCGCAGATGTCAGAATACTCGCATTCGCCGCATTTGCCCTTGAGCTTGGGGTAGCGAAAGGAGTGAAAAATCTCGGAGTGGTTCCACAGGTTTACGAAACTCTGCTGGCGCACATTGCCCGCTGACAACGGCATGTATGGACAGGGAGTCACTTCTCCATTCGGGGTCACCCGGGCGTAGTTGGTGCCGGCCAGGCAGCCGCCTCCCATGTAGCCGGTGGCCTTGGTGATGGGCGAGGCAGGGTCCTTTTCATAGGCCAGCCGTTTGAAGTGCGGCGCGCAGCGGGCCCTGACCAACATACCCTTGTAATTGTCCTGGCAATTCACCAGGTAACTGAGCGCCTCCTCGTATTGAACCGGGGTAATGTCGGTGAGTTCTTCTCCGCGCCCGGTGCACACCATGAAAAATACATTGAAGACTCGGGCTCCGACCTGATAGGCCCAGTCGATCGCGGCAGGCAATTCACGATAGTTCATGGGTTGCACGCTAAAGTGGATCTGAAATTGGAGCCCATTGCGTTTACACGCCTCGATTCCGGCGACCGCGGCGTTCCACGCTCCCGGAATGCCGCGGAACGCGTCGTGTTTGGCCGGGTCCAGCGAATCGACACTGATGCCCACCCCCATCACGCCGATCTCGACCAGAGTTTTGGCGATCCGATCGTCGATCAACATCCCGTTCGTCCCCAGAACGACCATGAAGCCGGCGTTCACGGCATGGCGGGTGATGTGAAGAATGTCCGGCCGCACGAGCGGCTCGCCGCCTGTGATCACCAGGAGGCATCCTCTGTTGACCTCAGCGATTTCATCGATCAGGCGGATACATTCGTCGGTGGACAACTCGTCGTGGCTCCCTGACGCTCTCGTCGTGGCGTCAAGATAACAGTGAGCGCATTTGAGATTGCATCGTTTGGTGAGGTTCAAAGCGATCAGATAGGGTTTGAAGTCGTCGACGGTTCGACCATCTCCGAGCGGTGGAAGTGGATGAACGCCGAGCGGCTGCCATGACGGAGCATCCGGTGCGGGAGAGGAATTCAGGATAGGAAGTGTCTTGCCCATGCGAGTCGGTTGTGATGAGACTGCCCCGCCCCACCGAAGAGGCAGCAGTTGTACTCTCCAGGGCCCAGCGGAGGAAGATGCCCTGATTTACGACCGTCCTTTCCCTGTCAGCTCCGCGATCAGGCTTTTGAGATTGCCGGTCTTCATGGCTTCGGCCATGTATCCCTTGGCCTGTTCGATCCCTTCGTTGGCGACTTCGAGCGTAATATGAGTCACTCCGAGCTTCTCCGCATGTTTGAGAATCAGCGCCTTGGTGCAGTCCCGCATAAATCCTTCCGGGGCACGCTCCAGCCGTGCCTGTGCCTCTGGTGTCCAGGTATATATCGGAGCAGAAGGCGAATCATTGGCGACCCTCTCTTCCGAAGGGCGAGCCCCGTTGCCGGTCCCAGCGGGTTCTTCTTTCGCGGGTTCTTCTTTCTTGAGCCCCAAAAGGGCTTCCGCCTCCGAGGAAGTTCCCGTTCCCTTATTGGAGAAAATGGGACGATAGTCTTCGGAGGCCGCATCTTTGATCATGGGAGCGGCAAACTCCAACGTGACGGTGGTCATGCCGAGCTTGCGCGCCATTTTTTCGATCTTGGCCTTGGCCCGACGCCGCTGAAATCCGGCCGGGACAGCCCGGATGGCCTCTTTGGCGTCTTTCGTCCACTGCATAGGAACATCGTCATAGGCGATGTCCGTTTCCAGCCCTCCTTCCGCTTTGGCTGCCGCCTCGAAAATGGTCTTATCGACCTGCTTGAAGCGTGACCCATCCGCTCCGCAGACTGGGCACTTTACCGGCGTGTCGCCTTTTCCGATGTAACCGCAGCCGTCGCACACGAAATAGTTCTGGCTCATCCGATCCAAATAGGCCTGTGTTGAATCGGAAACTGTGGGCTTCTCCTCGACAATTTGAGTCATGAGACCGCTCAGGGTGGCACCCATCAAATCACGGGCCACCGCATCGTCAGCCTGCATTTTGTTCCGGTCGATACCGGCTTGATCGAGGCTGCCCCCCAAGGCCTTCATCGCCTCCATGGCTCCTTTGGGGAGGATATGGCCGATGGCCGCATCCACCACTGTGTTACTGATGATGGTGTGGCCTTTCTCGATCGCGTAACGGTGAATGGCGGTTTTGGCCACTCCTCTGGCAAAGATGGGAATCTTTTCCATGCGGCGCAGGGCCTCTTCAGTCCACGCGATGGTGTATTCGGCTTGGGTGTCGATGGGCGGCACATATTTTCTGTTCGAAATCAGGATGTTACAAGGGGCGCTGCGAAGCAGGTTCTCCGTGTTGCTGCCGATATCCATGTCGTCGTCGCTGTGCACGCCGATCCGGCCAACGATTAATAGAGCCGGAATGTCTTTGCGGACATATTGAATGATTTTCTCGAAGGCCTTGCCATCGAGCAGAGTCGTCTTGAGATCGGACTGTTGGGCTTGGGCTAGTTCACGGGAAATGTCGAGGTGGGACTGATAGATTTTTGCAAGACCGCTGTCGATGATTTCTTCATGCAGCTTTTCCTGTTCTTTGAAACGAAACACTTTGCCGGCTTCCTCGTTCAGGACACCGGAGATACTATGAAAGGCGGCATAATGAAAATAGGGATCAAAGGCGGAAATCGCTTCGACCGGCAGACCGAACGTTTTGCCGAGTTGCAAGCCAGTCATCAACCCCCCGAATGAATAGGGGCTGCCGTCCACAGCAACGACGATTTTCCCAGTCAGAACCGGCTGGAGATTCTTAACGACGAACAGGTCGGCATTTCGGATTCGGCGCACCAGCCGTTCTGTGTTGCTACCGATCACGCTCTCTTTCACCGCGCCGACGCCCAAGGCTCCCATGATTACAAGGTCATATCCGTTTGCGGTGATGTCCTCCGCGAGGACTTTCCAATTTCGTCCTTCAAGGGAGCGGCGTTCGATAGGCAGATTGGCCTCCGCACACTTGCGCTCCACATAGTCAAGGTACGAATCTGTGATGATCTGAAGCCCGCGGGTGATCAGCGAGTCATGAATTTGGCGTTGGCGGTCGAGTTCCCTCTCGTCGTGATACTCCTCCGGCAGGCCGGCCTCCATCTGCTTGAAACGTTTATCGTGCATTTTGGCGGCATAGACATGGCTACCGATGATCTTGGCTCCGAATTGCTTGGCCAGGCGGATACCGATATCCACGGCGGCGTTGGAATGGTCAGAATTGTCAACGGGGATATAAATGGTCTTGTACATGAAGCACGTCCCTCAGGCGCTAAGACTTACTGAGACCTCCGTTTTTGTTTGTGTCTGGCGAGAGAATCACTCCGTCGGAAAAGCAAACGGTTACACAACCCTCGAAGAATCGAGATGATAGCACCGGGTCAAATCTGAAAGCAAGGCGCCGCTCTGCCAGCGGGGCACCGCAATTTCCTCTCCAGTAGCAGATCAGGCAGGCAGCAGATCAGGCAGGGCGCCGGCTCTGCGAGCTGATCGCCGTACCTGTTCCGGGAGAGGGATGTCACTCCACTTTTGCTGGAGAAGATGGGCTCTCCATGGTTGGACAACATGGTTCGTCATCCGTTGGACTGATCGCGGAAGGTTGCCAAAGGTGGGCTGCCGGTTCTTCGGCGGTCGGATTAGCGCGACAGCATGCCGATTCTCTCTGTCATTTCGTTGCCACGTGAATGGCGACAATGCCGCCGGTCAGATTTCGGTATTCCACCTGGCGAAAGCCCGCTTCGCGGAGAAGCTGGCATAGCCGTTCTTGGTCGGGAAAGGTGCGAATCGAGGCGGGCAGATATTCATACACGCCGGTGGAATCATGGGCCACTTTCGTGCCGATCCAGGGGAGCAGCGTAAACGAGTACCAGTCATACAGGGTTCGCAGCCATCCATAGACCGGGCGGGAGAATTCCAAACAGACGAAGCGGCCGCCGGGTTTGAGAATGCGGCGAATCTCGGCGACGGCCAGCGGCAAGTTGCCGACGTTGCGCATGCAGAACCCCGTTGTGACCGCGTCAAAAGTGTCATCCGCAAATCCCAACCGTTCGGCGCTTGCCTGCAAACAGGTGATCGTGCCCGTCAAGCCCTTGTCGACTACTTTCTTACGCCCTTGAGCCAACATGGCGCGGTTTAAGTCCGATGCGATCACGCGCCCGTTTGGGCCCATGCGCGGCTCCATGAGAATCGCCAGATCGGCGGTGCCGGCTCCCACGTCCAGCGCCAGGCCGCCCTCGACCGGCTTGACGAACGAGACGGCGATTTTCTTCCACCGGTGATGAAGGCCGAAACTTAAGAGCGTGTTGTTGAGGTCATACACGCCGGCAATGGCCGTGAACATCCGCTGCACGGCCTGCTCACGTGCCTGGCCGGACCAAGTCGAGACGACCTTGGCTTGCACCTTCGTCTGTTGCGCGGCGGGAGGGTCCTCGGTATGCACCATAGGGACCGTGGTAGCACCTGCTTCGAGGCGGTGTCAAGCCGGCTTAGGTCGTGCCGGAGGAAAGGGCCAACGGCGGGATGGCGGCCGAAATGGTCGAAAGCGGGGCCAAAAGGATTCGGCTCGATGAACGGGAACAGAGGCCGTACAAGCGGTCTTGCTCGGTGTGCGGATCGCGCCGGCTTGCGCCCAGGCGACAGATCGCTGCATGGTATAATCGGCCTCCATGCCTGGCTCGATCATCGTCAAGGGTGCCCGCGAGCATAATCTCAAGAATATCGACGTTGAGATTCCGCGCGATAAACTGGTGGTCATCACCGGCCTGAGTGGATCGGGCAAGTCGTCCCTGGCCTTCGACACGATCTATGCCGAAGGCCAGCGGCGCTACGTCGAGTCCTTGTCCGCCTACGCGCGCCAATTCTTGGAACAGATGGGCAAGCCCGATGTCGATTCGATCGAAGGGCTGTCGCCCGCCATCTCCATCGAGCAGAAGAGCACCAGCCACAATCCCCGCTCCACGGTTGGGACGGTTACCGAGATCTACGACTATCTGCGCCTCCTGTTCGCTCGGGTGGGCCGTCCGTACTGTTTCCAATGTGGCGAGGCAATCGCGGCGCAGACCGTTCAACAAATGGTGGACGCGATCGCCGCTTTGCCGGAGGGGATCAAGTTTCAGATTCTGGCGCCGATCGTGCGCGGGCGGAAGGGAGAATATCGAAAAGAACTGCTGGAGATGCGCAAGGCCGGCTACGTCCGCGCCCGTATCAACGGAACCGTCGTCGATCTCGGGGAAGACATCGTTCTCGACAAACAGAAAAAACACACGATCGAGATCATCGTCGATCGCCTGGTGATGAAGCGGGGAGATGCCCTCATGCGTCGGCTGGCCGATTCGGTTGAAACCGCGCTGAAGCTGGCGGGGGGCCTCGTGGGGGTGCTAACGGAGGACGGTACGACGAAACTATATAGTGACAAACTGGCCTGCATCAAATGCGGCGTCAGCTATCCCGAAGTGACGCCAAGAATCTTCTCCTTCAACAGCCCGCACGGTGCGTGTCCGGCCTGCGACGGCATCGGCTATCACGTGACGCCTGCTCACTCAGAGGAAGAAGACTTCACGTTGTCGGACGTCTGCGAGACCTGTGGAGGGACCAGGCTCAAACCAGAGAGCCTGGCGATCAAGATTGAGCGTAAATCTATCGCCGAGGTAACGAGCCTCTCGATCCGGGCGGCGGCGGAGTTTTTTCTGTCGCTCAAACTGACCGACCGCGAATTGGCGATCGCGCATCGCATCTTGAAGGAAATCCGCGAGCGGCTGGGCTTCCTGGTCAATGTCGGCCTCGATTATCTGACGCTGGACCGGGCGGCGGCTACCCTGTCCGGTGGCGAAGGACAGCGCATCAGGCTGGCCACGCAAATCGGCTCCGGTCTCGTCGGCGTGCTCTACATCCTCGATGAGCCGTCGATCGGCCTGCACCAGCGGGACAACCGTCGTCTTCTGCAAACGTTGCTCAAGCTGCGGGATCTGGGCAACACCGTGGTGGTGGTCGAACATGATGCGGAGACCATGTTGGCGGCCGATTACATCCTCGACATGGGGCCAGGAGCGGGATCACACGGCGGGCAGATTGTCGCTCAAGGGACGCCTGACGAGATCAAGGCGAATCCCCATTCCCTCACCGGCCAATATCTGGTTGGCGCAAAAACCGTCGCTGTGCCGCAGCGGCAACGGAAGCCCAAGGGATTTCTCTCCGTCGTCGGCGCGAGCAAGCACAATCTCAAGAACGTGACCGCCAAGATCCCCCTTGGCCTGTTCACCTGCGTGACCGGCGTGTCCGGGTCGGGCAAAAGCACCTTGGTGTTGGAGGTGCTATTCCATTCACTGTCACAGATGCTTTATCACAAGAAGCCGAAAATCGACGGCTGCAAGGAGCTGAGGGGGATAGAGGCGCTGGATAAGGTGATCGATATCAATCAGTCGCCGATCGGCCGCACGCCGCGATCCAACCCCGCGACCTACACTGGACTGTTCGGCTCTATTCGCGACCTCTATGCGAATCTGCCGGAATCCCGCGTTCGTGGCTACAAGGCGGGGCGTTACAGCTTCAACGTCAAAGGCGGCCGCTGCGAAGCGTGCCAAGGCGATGGGCTGATCAAGATCGAGATGCACTTCCTGCCGGACGTGTATGTGACGTGCGAAGTCTGCAAGGGCCAGCGGTACAACCGCGAAACATTGGAAATTCTGCACAAGGGCAAGAGTATTGCTGATGTGCTCAACATGACGGTCGACGAGGCGCTGGAGTTCTTCCAACATATTCCCTTGATCAAGGCCAAGCTCCAGACCCTCCATGATGTCGGGCTCCACTATGTGAAGCTGGGGCAATCGGCCACGACTCTGTCCGGCGGAGAAGCACAACGGGTTAAGCTCTCGCGCGAGCTCTCCAAACGGGCCACGGGTCGCACCCTCTATATTCTTGATGAGCCCACGACCGGTCTCCATTTCGCCGACGTGCAGCGATTGCTCGACGTGTTGGATCGGTTGGTCGAAGCCGGCAACACGGTCCTAGTCATTGAGCACAATCTCGACGTCATCAAGAACGCCGACTGGATCATCGACCTGGGGCCCGAAGGGGGCGACCGAGGTGGCGAGATCGTGGCGGAGGGCCCGCCTCAGGAGATTGCGAAGTCGAAACGATCCTACACGGGACAAGTGTTACGAGAAGCGGGGGTGTAGTTACAGGAGGAAGGTATCTCGGTTCGTTGAAGGGCATCGAGACGTCAGGGTCGGGATCGCAAAAGTAACGTCTCACAGAAAGAGCCTCTAGAAAGATCTCTTGCCAGTTGAGAGCTGTCGCCTTGCCAGGCTAGGTGCCTTGTCGATAACACGCGAGATCATTGCCAATCAACACATCTCAAATCAGAATGTTCAGCATGTTGTTTCGCTCGGCTCCACGATAACTTAAAGGATCGCTCAAAGTCGGAGGACCCTTGCGGAGAGGGCCACGAAATCGGCAAGGGATGTTCGTCATTGGTGAAAGGGAAGGATCGACTACATGCGCACCATCATTCTGTTGACCATCTCGAATATCTTCATGACCTTCGCCTGGTACGGACATTTGAAGTACAAGGATGCGCCCCTGTGGGCGGCGATCGTCGTGAGTTGGGGCATCGCGTTCATCGAGTACTGTTTTCAGGTGCCGGCCAATCGGATCGGCCACTATGAGTTCACCGCCGCGCAATTGAAAACGATTCAGGAAGTGATTACCCTCATCGTGTTTTGCGTCTTTTCGGTGCTCTATCTCAAGGAACCGCTCAAGTGGAACTATCTGGCCGGCTTCGGCCTGATGGTCGGCGCCGTCTTCCTCATCTTTAAGGAGTGGTGACCATGGGGCGCGATGGAACAGAACCGGCTGCGGACGAGTTCGAAAAACTTGGCGTCTTTTATCTTGGCCGTCCCTACGAGTTAGCCACGAAGCAGGCCAAGCCCGGCTGGTTGCTCTATGACTCGAAGGATCTCGTGACCCACGCCGTGTGCGTCGGGATGACCGGGAGCGGGAAAACCGGCCTGTGCCTTGCTCTGCTTGAAGAGGCGGCCATCGACGGCATTCCGGCGATCATCGTCGATCCCAAGGGCGATCTCGGCAATCTCATGCTGACGTTCCCCGGCTTGAAGGCGGAAGACTTCCGTCCCTGGATCAATGAAGACGACGCGCGCAAGAAAGGGCTCTCGCCGGACGAATACGCGGCGCAGCAGGCCGAGCTGTGGAAGAGGGGGTTGGCTGCATGGGGGCAAAGCGGGGAGCGGATTCAACGGTTGCGCGACGCGGCGGAGGTCGCGATCTATACGCCGGGCAGCAACGCCGGTGTGCCGGTCTCGATCGTGCAATCATTCGCGGCGCCGGCGGCCGATGTCCGTGACGATGCGGAACTGTTGCGCGAGCGGATCAACACGACGGTGACGGGCCTGCTGGGTCTGCTCGGCCTCGACGCCGATCCGATCCAAAGCCGCGAACACATTCTCCTGTCCACGATCTTCAACCACTGTTGGAAGAACGAAGAAGACCTCGACCTCGCCTCGTTGATTCACGCCATTCAAACGCCACCCGTGACCAAGATCGGCGTGCTGGATGTCGAATCCTTCTTGCCGTCGAAAGACCGGTTCGCTTTGGCGATGAAGCTCAACAACCTGTTGGCGGCTCCGGGATTTCAGGCCTGGCTCGAAGGAGAGGCCCTCGACATTCAGTCGTTGCTCTACACGCCGGCCGGCAAGCCGCGCCAGGCGATTTTCTCCATCGCGCACTTAAATGACGCCGAACGGATGTTCTTCGTCACACTCTTGCTGGGTCAACTGATCGGGTGGATGCGCGCGCAATCGGGCACGACCAGCCTGCGCGCCATCTTCTACATGGACGAAATTTTCGGCTACTTCCCGCCGGTGGCCAATCCGCCGTCCAAACAGCCTCTGCTTACCTTGCTCAAACAGGCCCGTGCCTTCGGGCTCGGCGTCGTGCTGGCCACGCAGAATCCGGTCGATCTCGACTACAAGGGCCTGGCCAACACCGGCACCTGGTTCATCGGTCGGCTCCAGACCGAGCGGGACAAGGCGCGCGTGCTCGAAGGGCTGGAAGGGGCCTCGGCCAGTTCGGGACAGCGGTTTGATCGAACCCGCATGGAGCAGATCCTGGCCGGCCTGGGAAACCGCATCTTCCTGATGCACAACGTGCACGAGGACGAGCCCGTCGTCTTTGAGACCCGCTGGTGCCTCTCCTATTTGCGCGGACCGCTCACCAGAACGCAGATCAAGACACTGATGGATGCCGTGAGGGGCCAGGCGTCAGGGGGCCGGGGTGAGAGAAAAGACAGGTCGGCATCTCCCTCGATCGCCTCACGGCTTACGGCTCACGCCTCGCGTCCAATGTTGCCTCCCGACGTCCCGCAATATTTTGTCCCGCTGCGCGGCGCCAAGCCGAGCGGATGCGAAATGGTCTATGCGCCGATGCTCTTCGCGTCGTCGCAGGTTCGCTTCACCGATCCCAAACTCGGCATCGATGCCGTGGAGTCGGTTACCGTGTTGGTTCCCATAACGGATGGGCCGGTGGCGGTGGATTGGGATCAGGCAAGCCCTATTGATGTGGCCGTCGCGGATCTCGAACAGGCTCCCGCTGCCGGCGCGCAATTTCTTGCGCCTCCTGCCGTCGCCGGCAAAGCCAAACAGTATGGGGAGTGGAACAAGGAGTTTGCTGCATGGCTGTACCGGACGCGGCAGTTGGAGGTGTTGAGGAGCCCCGGTACGAAAGAAGTCTCCAAGCCCGGCGAGTCGGAGCGGGACTTTCGCCTCCGGCTGCAGCAGGTCGGTCGTGAGCGACGGGATCAGGCCGTCGAGGCCCTGCGAAAGAAATACGCGCCGAAGATCGCTACGCTCCAGGAACGGATCAGGCGGGCCGAGCAGATAAAGGCCAAGCAGGAAACGGAGGCGCGCACCAGCCAGGTCCAGGCGGCGATTACGGTTGGGGCGTCCCTTCTCGGCGCCTTTCTGGGGCGCAAGGCCATCAGCGCTGCAAATGTCGGGCGGGCCGCCACCGCCATCCGCGGCGCCAGCCGAGCCATCAAGGAATCGAAAGACGTCGGCGCGGCGGAAGAAAATCTCGCGGCCCTTCAACAACAGTTGGCGGACCTCGAAGCCCAGTTCAAAGCGGAAAGCGCGGCGCTCGCCGCCGCCATTGATCCCTGGAGCGAACCGTTGGAATCCATCTCCATCAAACCGACGAAGGCGAACATCACCGTGAGGCTGGTGGCCCTTGCCTGGGCACCTCATTGGCGAGAGCCGAATGGATCCCTGACACCGGCCTGGGTTTGATTCAGCCCTACGCGACCCCGGGTGAACAACATCACAGCGCTGTTCTCGTGCGATTATGTGAGGAGAGGAGGACTGATCCCTGATCAGTGACCTTTGTCTTTCAGCATGATCTTGTCGGTCCAGGCGAGCAGAATGGCGGAGCCGAGGAAAGTGAGATGGATGAAAATTTTCCATTTGATATGTTCGGGGTTCTCGTTCGCCACGTCCACGAAAGCTTTCAAGAGATGGATGCTCGAGATCCCGATCAGCGAGGCGGCCAACTTGACCTTGATGGTGCCGGGATCGACGTGGCTCAACCAATCGGGTCGATCGGGATGGGTTTCGAGATCGAGTTTGCTCACGAAGGTGGCATAGCCCCCGATGACGACCATGGTCAAGAGGTTCGCCACCATGGTGACGTCGATCAATCCCAAGACTCCCAGCATGAACACGGTTTCGTCCATCTTGTGGATGTGAGTCGCCATCTCCCACAGCTCGACCAGGAATTTGTAGGCGTAGAGCAATTCCGCGACGATGAGGCCGGCGTACAACGGAGCTTGAATCCAGCGGCTGGCGAAGACGACGACTTCGAACCAGTGCTCGGCGCGCGAGAGCGGCACGGGAGGAGGCGGAGCCGTTCTCTCTTGGGTTCGCTCTTGGATTGGAGTGAAGGAATCGTCGGCCATGAACACCCTGTTCGCACACCTACGACGAAGCGGGCGTATCGTAGTCAGGGCGATTGAAAGGTGTCAATCCGGATTGCGTGCACTGGGTTGTGACAGTTTGGAAAAGGCCCTCCTCCGAGCCCACTCCAAGTCGGGTTGGGGTGGAGTCCATCCCCTGGAAGGGCGGAGAAATGAGCAAACTGTCATTTGGCAGGCAGCCAGCGTGAGAGCACTTGTTCGAGCTGCTCACGGATGATCGGTTTGCTGATGAAGTCGTTCATGCCGCAGTTCAGACACTGTTGGCGGTCTTCCTCCGTCGCGTTGGCGGTCATGGCGATGATGGGTACACCGCGGCGATCCGTCGTGTGGGGCGTGTTGTCTGGGAGCTGCGAAGGGGAGAGATGGAGAGATGTGTGATCGCTGACGACTAACGGCGGAACCGTTTCGAGTTTTCTGATCCGCCTCGTGGCTTCGAAGCCGTCCATCTCCGGCATTTGGCAATCCATGAAAATCAGATCGTAAGAACGGTGGGCTAGCGCCGCCAGCGCTTCATGGCCATTGCCGGCCACGTCCGCCCGATAGCCCAATTTCTCCAACATCCGCACGGCGACCTTTTGATTGATGGGGTTATCATCGACGACGAGGAGCCTCACGTCCGCACTGGTTTCGGCAATCGAGTGTCGAGTAACCAATGATGATGGCGTTGGTGCGGCATCCTTGGCCGGCTGAGTGTCGGAGTGGGATTGGCTCATCACTAGCCGGAGACACTCGTAGAGGTGGCCTTTGCGGATTGGTTTGGTCAGGTAGCCGGCAAAACCTGCTTCTTGGGCCAATCGTGCATCACCCCGTCGTCCCAACGAGGTCAGCAAAACAAGTTTCGTACGATCGAGCGCAGGATCAGCACGAATCGCCCGGCCGACATCCATGCCGTTAGTACCGGGCATGTGGTGATCGATGATGGCTAAATCAAAGGGGCGCCCTTCTGTCGCAGCGGTGCGTATGAGCGCAAGCGCTGCCGGGCCGTTCTCCGCCGTCTCATAATCCATCCCCCAGGCGGTGGCATGGTACTGGAGGACGGTGCGGTTGGTGGCGTTGTCATCCACGATGCAAAGACGCAAGCCGCGGAGACTCTCCACCGCCGGTTTGGGAGGATGGGAGTCGGTGGGTGCAAGTCCCAGCCTGAGCGTAAACCAGACCTGCGTTCCGGAACCGGGAAAGGAATGAAGCCCGATTTCGCCGCCCATGAGTTCGACCAGCCGCTTGGATATGACCAAGCCCAAGCCTGTCCCACCGTATTTGCGCGAGGTGGAACTGTCAGCTTGGGAGAAGGCCTGAAAGAGCTTGGCCTTTGTTTCTTCGGTCAGCCCAATGCCGGTGTCGATGACTTCCAGCTGCAGGTGCACGGTGTCGTCGTGTTGCTGTAACGGAAACACCTGCACCAAGACTTCACCCTTGTCGGTAAACTTGATTGCATTGCCGACGAGATTCGTGAGGATTTGGCGCAACCGGCCGGGATCGCCTTTTACCCACGTTGGAACACCCGAGTCGATCAAGGCGGCCAGCTCCAGCCCTTTTTTGTGGGCCAGAGGTGCCAACATTTCCAATGTATCCTCGATGGTGACTCGAAGATCGAACGGGATCTGTTCAATCGTCAGTTTGCCCGCTTCGATCTTGGAGAAATCCAAAATGTCGTTGATGATCGATAGCAGCGTATCCGCCGACGTGCGCAGCGTCCGCACATAGTCTCGTTGCTCGGCGGTCAAGTTGGTGTCCAGGAGCAAATCGGTCATGCCGATGACGCCGTTCATGGGCGTGCGGATTTCATGGCTCATGGTGGCCAAGAATTCGGCCTTGGCGCGGGCACCCGCTTCCGCTTGCTGTTTGGCAAGGATGAGATCCTCTTCCATCTGCTTGCGGGTCGTCACATCCCGGCAGACGCAGAGGATCGCGCCTTCTTCCTCCCCCGTCGCGGGGAGAAGGCTTAGGGAGAGATCAAGAGAAAAGGTTTCGCCGCCTCGTTTGAGCCCCAAACATTCCCCCTGCCAATGGCCTTCTTTCACGACCGTCGGTAGCCAGACATTGTGCAGCAGGGAGGTATCTTGTGGAGGAAACAGCCGGGCCCAGTTGGTGCCCAGCAGCTCTGACACCGTGTAATCAAAGATGGCCGCATAAGAAGGGTTTAGGTATGTGAGGAGACCATCGCAACTTAAAAGTGCGAGCCCTTCCTGTGCCCGATCGATGGCTTGTTGGAGACGAATCCGGACGATCTCCTCTCGTTTATGGTCGGTAATATCTTTGACCTGCGAAAAGAAAAAACGCGGCGTTCCATCAGGATGGCGGATCAAGGTGACGCTGAGGTGTGCCCATACTAGATGACCGGCCTTGTGAATGTAGCGTTTTTCCATTTGATAGCTTGCGATGTCTCCCTTGAGGGTTTGCTCAACGAGGGCGAGGTCTGGGGCGAGGTCAGCCGGGTGGGTCAACGCCTGAAAGGTGGTACGAGTGAGTTCCTCCGCCGAGTAGCCCAAGATGTCGCAGAGGGCGCGGTTGACGAAGAGCCACCGACCATCGGGGGCGACCAAGGCCATTCCGATGGCGGCCTCTTCAAACGCGGTGTTGAAGGCGACGTGCTGTATCTCGGACTGCGAGACAACCATGAGAATGGCTGTGCACTATGTGTGAAAGGCAGAAGGGCGACTCCCTTGAGTCGCAGAGGGGCATACTCGCCTCGTCTGGCTGTGGAAGGGGTCCCTTACGCCTTGTTTTCTGGCTTATCAATGCCATTGATTCTATCGGCAGAGAGGGCCGAATCTTGAGGGGAGGAAGAGGCAAAGGGCCCTCCCGACCCTTTGAAACTGGCCGCGTAAAAGGCGGCAAGCTGCGACCGCCGCCCGATCTTGAGCTTCGTGCACAGCTTGGCGAGGTAATTCTTCACCGTTTTTTCGCTCAAGCGGAGGGCGATGGCGATTTCCCTGTTGGTCAGACCATCCGCAACCAATGGCAACAGCCGTTGCTCCTGGGGAGACAGCAAGGGGCGTTTGATCCGTTTCGTCGAGGAGCGGTGAGTCATGAGCCATGGTTGCGAGTGATCGACCAAGCGTGGGTCGATCAAGGTGTGGCCAGCGGCGATGGTCCGAATGGCGCGAACGAGTCCCTTGGAAGAAATATCTTTGAGCACGTAGCCGTGGGCGCCAGAGAGGATCGCCTCTGTGACCGTATGGCTGTCCGCGAAACTCGTCAGAAACAAAACCTTGGTGCCCGGCGAATCGGAAAGAATAGCGCGCGCCGCTTCGATGCCGCTACCATCCGGAAGGCGAATGTCGAGAAGAGCAACATCAGGCCGGAGGCGCAGGCACAGGCTCGTCGCTTCCTTCATGAAAGGAGTTTGGCCGACGACCTTGATGCCGGGAGTCAGGTTGAGCACCGCCCGAAGACCGATGCGCACAACCTCATGATCATCCACGATAACCACACGAGTCGTTTTCAGTTTGGTGGTGGCGGCGTTCTTGAGGGCGGTCATGCGTGTTCCTTGATCTGCCTAGTGACCGGCACATCGACGAGAATGCTGGTGCCTCCGTTGGGCTGGCTTTCAAGTATGAATCGTGCGCCGAGACGTCTGGCTCTGGTTGCCATGTGGCTAAGGCCGTGGCCTCGCTTGCGCCGTTTCTTTGGATCGAAGCCAATCCCGTCGTCTCGGATTTCCAAGCGAATAGCCGTCCCCGTGTGGGACAGCCGAATGATCCGATTTCGGGCGCGGCTATGCCGGAGACTGTTGCTCAGCGCTTCTCGCGCAATATTGAGGAGATGTTCGCCCTGTTCTTCGGTAAGAAGGGGAAGAACGTGCTCGTGGATGTCAATCTGGGGCGGACGTTCTTCAGGGGAGGGAATGGAGGCGACCAGTTGTCGTAAGGCCTGCCCGAAATTCACCGTCGGTCGAGACGCATGTTTCAAGAACGCGATGTACTGTCTCATGTCGCCGACCAGTCGATTCAGTTGATCGATTGCTTGCGCCATGTGCGTCCGCGCTTGCTTGGCGGAACGGGATGATGACAGCCGGCTGGCTTCCAGTTGCATGCCAATGGCGTACAGGGATTGGAGAATGTTGTCGTGGAGATCCTGGCTCAATTGTTCCCGTTCCTCTCGCGCCCGTGCCCGTGTCATGGCAATACCGGCGAGATGGGCGGTTCGTTCCATGAGGGCTAAGTCGCCGGGAGTGGGATGGCGGGGAGCTCGGCTGTAAATAGCGAAGGAGCCAAGTACCTGTCCCGATGGCGATTTGATCGGCATGGACCAGCAGGATCGGAGTCCATAGGCAAGCGGAATATGGCGCCAGGGGGTCCAGAGGGGATCGGTGGCAATATCGGACACGATCACCGGCTGCCCTGTGTAGGCCGCTGTCCCACAGGATCCGACCGATGGTCCAATGGGAACGCCGTCGGCAAGCGCCACGTAGGCGGGGGGCAAACTGGGGGCAGGGCCGGGCCGGAGACAGTTGTGTCTCCTGTCCAGGAAGACGATCGAACACAGCAGATGAGGGGCTGCGGCTTCGACCATGGCACAGATAGTCTCTAGGACTGATAAGAGGGGAGCATCGCCGGCGATGGATTCCAGAATTCGTTTCTCCTCCTCCAGCAGCCGTTCGGATTTCCGTTGCTCGGTAATGTCCTGCACGGCGGCGAGCAGCAGCGGCCGGTCGTGGGTGGGCAACTGAAGGGGCGTGGCCTTGACAGATACCCAAATCATGTCGCCGTTCTTGCGAACAAACCGCTGTTCCAACGAGCAGTTCGACTGATTGCCGGCGGCGAGCCGGGCGGCAAGGCTCAGACTCTCACCAAGATCGTCCGGATGCGTGTAAAGGGACGACGTTCGACCGAGCATTTCTTCTTCGCTATAGCCTGTGAGTTCGCAGAAGGCGCGGTTGACATGCAGAAGTCGTCCGTCTCGATCGGCAATCACCAGCCCGACGGGGGCGTCAGCGACAAATCGATGGAGGAGGGACTCGCTGGCGCGCAAGGCCTCCTCAGCTTGCTTGCGAACAGTGATGTCACGGGCGATGCTGAGCACGCCCATGGTGACACCTGCGTCGTTGCGAAGGGGGACGGAATGGGATTCCAGGTATCGTTCCTGGCCTCGCAGGTCTATGATACGAAATGTCAAGATGCCGCGCTCTCCAGCGCAAACCATCCGGTGAAACCGTTCATAAGCCGGACGGTCGTCGGGATGAATAAAGGAAAAGACCGGTTTGCTGAGGACATCCTGTTCCGACGCAGCCCCCAGGATGGCGAGCCCTGCGGGATTTATGCTGGTGATCAGTCCGGCGACGTCGACGGTTTTGACACATTCCGGCTCGCTGTCAATGATCAGGCGCAGGCGGCGTTCGCTTTCTCTGCGGGCCGCCTCGGCCCGAATCAAGTTGGACTGGTCGACAAGAATGCCGATGGCCGTCTCAAATTCTCCTTCGTCCTGCTCCCGCACATACACAGGCCAAAGCAAGAGGTCGAGCAAGGTCCCGTCTTTGCGTTGGCGGCGTAACTCAACGGGAGCGGTAAGTTCTCCGCGAACGCCCGCTTCCCATAGACGATCGGCGGCTTCCTCTTCTCCCGGCGGGATATATGGCAATTCGTTCCCGATGACTTCCTCTTGCGTCCAACCGAACAGTCTGGTAGCCGCCGGATTCCAGCTTGTGACCTTCGCCGTCCGATCCAAGCTGATGATGGGAAGCGGAGATTCACGAATCAAGGTCGAAAGGAGCCGGCCGGTTCGTCGCTGCTCGGTCACGTCTTCACAGACGACGAGGATGATGAGCTCTCCGTTCGAGTCGACGATCGCTCTGGCCCGCTCGTGTACCCAAAGGCGGGATCCGTCCTTGCGGAGTTTTTGGATTTCCCACGCGAAGGCTTGAAAGGGACGATCCGCGCATCGTTGAAGCTGGGTCAGAACGGTTTCTCGATCGGCTGCGTCGAGGATCGTCAGCACCGATTGGCCGACCAGTTCGTTCACCGTGTAGCCGAGCTGTGCCGCCCCAAAGCGATTGACCGAGACGATAAGACCGTCCGGTGAAAGTGTAAAGTACATGGAGGGGTTATCGTCGTACAGGGTGCGGAACCGAGTTTCACGCTGCCGAAGAGCCTCGTCCGCATGGAGTCGTTCCAGCTCCGCTCCCACCAGCATGGCGAAGACTTTCACAATGGCAGGGCCTTGGACCGGGTCGAACAGAAAGGGGCGCTCGTCCATGATGCAAAGGTGCCCCATCTTTCGGCCGTCTCGACCGAACAGGGATTCTCCCATGTAGCCCTCGATACGGTGCTGAGCCAGGTATGTGTCTTGAGCAAACAGCCGCCAAGTTCCTTCTGGGAAAAAAGCCGAGCCCTGCGTGAGCACTAACTCACATGGTGTGTTCGAGAGCTCGTACTCCATAGGCTCGATATTTTGACTGCGAGGCACACCGGCGACGATTCGCACACGGTTCATCCGCCCAGGAACCAGCTCCGTGATCAATACACGGGAAACATTCAGAATGTCGGACAGGCGGTGGGCCAGCAAGACAAGGAACTCTCGCCCCTCGGCGCCACCCGCGCACGAAGCAAGAAAATTGATCGCCTCGTTGGCCCACCTGAGTTGGACGACTTCTCGTTCCAGCTCGGTGAGACGGGTTCGAAGAGCTGCCAGTTCGTTGGGAGAGATCAGCGCAGGGTGGTCGTCTCTGCAATCGTTGATCATCAGGGGTAATCCTTTAATTAAAGGCTGCGTCGCATGCGATCCGTAATGAAAACGAACAAACCAGTGTAAAACCTGGAAGCGGGAAAAATCCAGTCAGTCACAATCCAACAAATCAGATGCGCCAACGGATCAGATGCGACATGAAACGTTGATCAAGGAGGGGGAACTGCCATGCGAAGGCGCTGCTCTTCTGGTTTTCTGAAAGAGGGACAAAATGGGAGGAACAAGGAATCATCTGCTGCGGGGGAATTACAGCCGAGCGGTGAAAGGGGGACGGCACGGAATTCCTCGAGAAAAGGTTCTATCTTGCCGATGTCAGATCTGATCGATTTCGTGCCTAGAGGACTGGTGCATTGTCAGGTGTCCTTAGGGTTGATGGAGGAGGGGGGTGCTCCTGCGGAAGAAGATTGCGTTTCCTTGATGAACCAGGCGACGGCTTCGGCCCGGCGTTTCGCCTGGATTTTGAAAAAAATGTTGGCGAGATAATTCTTGACCGTCTTGTCGCTTAAGCGGAGCTGGGAGGCGATTTCTTTGTTGGTTTTGCCTTCCGCCAGGAGGGGCATGATCAGGCGCTCTTGTCGAGACAGCTTGGCAAGCCCTCCGCCGTAGGGGCGGGAGGATGATCCGGCGCGAACCCACTGAAGAGTTTTTTGCGTCACGCGGGGATCAAGATAGCCACGTCCCTCCGCAACTGTACGGATAGCTCGCAGGAGTTCTTCCAATCGCATGTCCTTGAGGATGTAGCCATGGGCGCCACTCTGGAGGGCCGTGATGACTGTGCTGTCTTCGGCGTAGGCGGTCAAGATGAGAATACGGGTTTGAGGGGCTAACGCGCGGAGCCTCCCACACACCTCCACGCCTGTTGCGTCCGGCAGTTGAAGATCGAGCAACACCACATGAGGACGCAAGCGCTCGACTAATGGAATGGCCTCCGCTGCTGTCCCGGCTTCTCCTACGATGGCCAGGTCCCGGTCCCGTTCGAGGAACGACCGCAAGCCCTGACGTACCATCTCGTGATCATCAATGAGGACGAGGCGAACTAGCGACGGTTTCATGCGAGTGTCAAGACCGATGACAACGGCAAGTCAATCATCACGGTGGTGCCGCGGCCGAGTATAGACGACAGCCGAAAAGAGCCGCCAAGCTTTCTCGCCCTTGTTTCCATGTTGGTCAGGCCGTAACCTTTTCGGCAACCGCTGGAGAGGGTAAAGCCCCGTCCGTTATCGGCAATGCTGACGCGGACTCTCGATCCACGCATACGGATGGCCACGACGGCCTCGGTGGCTTCGGCATGGCGAGCACAGTTGCTGATGGCCTCCCGGACAATATTCAAGATCTCCCGTTGCTCTTCGCGCGTCAGGTTGTTGAGCGCGGTTTCATCGAGATCCAACCTGATGGTCAGGCGCCCCCCCTGTTCATAAGTTGCTTGCAGGACGCTCAGCTCCGCTGAAAAGTCGAATTCCCGAATGGTGCCGGCCTCCAATGACTCAATCATGGCCCGAACGTCACGAATCAAATGGTTTAATTGTGTAACTGCCTGGTCATAGGTTTCCTGAACGGCTGAGGAAAGGGAAGACTCGGATTGGCGGGCGCCCTCAAGGGTCAAGCCAATGGCGTAGAGTGATTGGAGAATACAATCGTGAAGGTCCTGGGCCAGCCTGTATCGATCTTCCAGCAGCATGTTGACTCGCTGTTCCATGGCTTTGAGGGCTGTTGCGACATCATGCTTGCTGTACGATTTCACGTACGTGTAGGGAACAATGTCGCGTTCGTTTGTGGAAGCATCCCTGTCCATGGGGCACATTTCCCCATACGGCCGTGAGGTTCTAAACCCTTTGAGGACCCCTAGCCCCTTTTTGGGTTTCTCCACTTGTTTTCCTCCTTCCCCGAATTTCCGAGAGCTTCCAAGAGAGGCTCTCAATAGGTTTATTCATATAGGATAATCAACTGAGCTGTCGTCCAGCTTCTGTTCACGTTCCGATCGTTTTCTCCGCTCATTTTTCTCCTCGGTGTCAGCCGATTGACGCAGTGTAGGCAAACGCCTGCTCCCCGTCACCTGGCGAGTCCGCCAGGTGACCTCTTGGAGACAAGGTGGAACCATTCCTCCATCCACACCATCGACACAACCATCTACCAGGCGTGCCCGTTGGGCACCACCACTCAGGAGGAAACGATGCGGGAATTGGCGTTGGCAGGGGCAAGGGAGCTGTCGTTCTACGAAGGGGGATTGTTGGTCAAAACCTTGTGCAATGAAGATGAGCTGCGACAAGCCTACCGGTTGCGGCATCGGATCTTTGCTGAACGATTGAAATGGGTTCCGGAGCGGGCCGACCGACTTGAAGAAGACATTTATGATGCGTGGAGCACGTTGATCGGAGTTTTCTCGTCAGAGGCCCGGTTGCTGGGGGTGGTCCGCATGACCCATGCGCCCGTTCCCTTCATGATCGAAAGCGAATTCAGTGCTTGTCTGGTAGGATCCCACGTCGTTCGCAAAACGCCTGATACGGCGGAGATTACGAGATTGGGGGTCGATCCATCGATAACCGATCGGGGGTTATCGGCCAGCTTGGTGAAGACTATCTTCAAAGGGATGTATCAATGGTGCCTTGCCCATGATGTACGGTATACCTACATGGTCGTGGAACAGAAACTCTTGCGGGTCGTTCAACGGATGGGCTGGCCCTGTCAGCCGATCGGAAAACCGGTCGCCATTCCTCCGGCGGAGGTGTATTCTATTGGGGGGCTGCTTGATCTTGAGGAGTTTCGCTTGCAGGCAGCGATTCTCCGTCCCGGTATGTTGGAGTGGTTGACCAAGACCAACAACGTGCCTTCTACATCAACCCTGGCGCTCTCAACCGCAGAAGGGCAGATGGCGTCACTCGCAGGTTGCGGGAACGGCGGATAATGACACGTTAGGAATGAGCCGCATGATCTCTCTGTCATGGGAAAGAGAGAGCCTCTGTCACCTCTTTCCAAAACGATAGCCTGTCTCTGACCCATAGCCGGCTATGTGGCTGAGCGTGGCGCTGGCAAAGGGACTTCTGACAAGCAGGGTCAGTTGTCTATAACTGATCGTCGTGGTGGGCAGGGATTTGCCCGTTCCTTCCTGACGGCCCATTTCCCAACGATTGGGCGAGTGATCGCCACCATCGCGGAGACGGTGAAAGGACGCCGCTGGCCACCCCTAACTGGCTGAAGGGAGGCCGTGCAGGGCGGGAAGGCCATGTTCAATGGCCATAGCCACTGCCTGGGAGCGTGAGGTGACCTCGAGTTTGGAGAAGATTTGTTCGATGTGAAAGCGGACGGTCCGCTCACTGACGCCGAGAATCTTGCCAATTTCCCAGTTGGTCTTTCCATTCTTCATCCAATTGAGGATCGTGACTTCGCGGGAGGTGAGCTCCTTGATGCATCGATTTGTTTTAGGCGCAGCTTTGGGTGCGACCCGCAACAGAGCCAGGTGGAGGTAAGACCCCAAATAGTCGATCAAGGGTAGCAACCGTTCCGCCTCGGTTGCCTCTATTGATTGTTCGGTGGCAAATGAGCAAAATGTGGCCAGCTTGCAGGTTTGATCGAGGGACCCTGTAGTAATCCCGTCGCCCAGGCCGAACTCGCGAGCGCTTTCTATGAAGTGTCGCTCTCGCTCCGACGGCGATTGGCTTTGATACACAGTTTGCCAATGCCGAGTTCCCGGAGCCTCCAATGCTGATTTGAAGATAGGGTCGATCTCAACAAAGCCGTTTTTCCAATAGAGGTACAGCCATTCATCAGGAAAGTTGGCATTGACGACATTGCTAAAGCCGGCGAAGCTCCCGTCTGCTCCCAGGCGAACCAACCCCCCCAACGATTTGCTGAAGGGAAAGTATTTCTGGAAGAGAAACAACACTTCCCGTACCTGTTCCGGGGT
Source organism: Nitrospira sp. (assembly GCA_024331045.1). Classification (GTDB taxonomy): domain Bacteria; phylum Nitrospirota; class Nitrospiria; order Nitrospirales; family Nitrospiraceae; genus Nitrospira_D. The sequence goes on along the minus strand of JANDJC010000003.1, from coordinate 49,989 downwards.
CATTGCTTGGGAGGTGTAATGAATAACCTCCAAAAAATACTCACATTCTTGTTTGGACAAACGGTTGAAAATACCGCGGGGGAAAGGAGTCTGGGAAGACATGGGATATGACCTCCGATTATGGAAAGAAGTATGGAAACCATAGTTCGTTCAAGTCATCAAATCAAGATGGCGGTCGGTTAAATCTGTACAGGGTCAAATGGCCCTAGCCTCTTAGCTCGTCCTTTTAATCTCTGTACTCTGTATAAAGAGAAGAAATGTCATGATAGGGTAAGTACCTATCGATCAACCTATCGATAAAGATGATGTGAAGTGGCCTCAATGGGAGGAGATCCCATGTTCCCTGGACGAGGCGTTGCAGCGGTTATCGTGACACTCATGGTGTGGAGTGTGAGTGGGCAGCTGGGGGAGGCTGGGGCCCAGGTGATTCGGTTTCAGCCGCAGGGAGCGCGAGCCGCCGGTCAGGGCAATGCGTTCGCGGCGTCGGTCGATGACGCCTCGGCTGTTCACTATAACCCGGCGGGATTGAGTAGAGCACGAGGACTGCACAGCGTGGTGGGGACCAACCTCGTGGGAGGAACGGTGACATTTCACGGCCAGACTGGCAGTGAGAGCCGTGGGGATTTCAATGGCACGGTGAGTTGGCCTCCGCCGAGCTTCTTTTATCTCAGCGCCAACCTGGGGACGCTGGGCCTGTCACGTCTCTCGGCGGTTACCCTCGGTGTCGGCGTCACCTCTCCGTACGGTTTGAATATTCGCTATCCGATCGATGGTCCCTTTCGCACCATTGTGGTCTCCTCCGCCCTTCCCTTGATCGACATCAAACCCACCGTGGCCTATCAAATCAATGACAGCCTGTCAGTAGGAGTGGGCGCCGATATTTACACGTTCGCCGGCGTTCTTGGCGCGGGCCATGCGGAGACGAAATTGATCAGCGATTTCACGTTCGGCATTCCGCCTGGTCTGACTGTTGAGTTCAACGGAAGAGGGACCGGAGCTGGCGTCACGGTTGGAATCCAGTATGCTCCACTAAGAAACGCGGACGGGCTGCCTCTGGTATCACTTGCAGTGGTGTATCGAAGTCGAGCGGTTGTGCCCCTCAAGGGGGCCATCCTGGCCAATGGAGTCAAGGTCGTGGATGCGTCTATCGATCTGGTGTTGCCACACATCGTCACCGGGGCGTTCGCTATCTGGCCGATCCGTGCGAGCGAACGAGAGTGGAAAGTGGAGTTCGATGTCGAATATGTGGGATGGAGTGTCAACAGAGACCTCGATATCCGGCTTCAGAACGGAATGATCGTTCGCCAGCCGCAGAACTGGAACGACGTCCCGGTCATTGCGCTGGGAACCGAGTACCGATGGTTGAACCCCACCTGGTTGCCATCATGGGAAGTGGCGGTCCGGACCGGCTACACCTACACGGGCGATCCTGTTCCCTCCCAGACCTTCAATCCTTCGATGCTCTCATTGACGGCGCACACGTTCTCTCTGGGGGCGGGAGTGATGTGCAAGGGGGCGGGGCGCTTGTTTGGGCTCATTCCTTGTAGTGGAACCTCATCGTGGTGGCCAAGAGGAATCGGTTTGGACGTGGCGTTCCAGGAATGGTTTTATGAATCCCGCACCGTAGCCGGTAACCTTTTGAGTCCAACCGTCAACGGCACCTATCGCGCCTCGGTCCATGTGGGGCTGCTAGGCCTACATCTCTTCTATTAACGACCCGGCGGTTTGATTGATCCAACGTCTCAGGCACGGTCGGTGGGTCTTGTGTCGAGCCGTCGTCGAAGTTGGGCGATGGTATGGCGGTCCAGTCCGGCTTCTTCAAGCGAGGCGTCATCGGCTTCGGCCAGTCCCACCACACTGCCAAAGCGGGCCAGCAGCCGTTGCCGTCTTGTTTTGCCGATGCCGGGGACTATGTCAAGCTCGGAGGTGGTCAAGGCTTTCCTTCGCAGGCGGCGGTGGTAGGTCAATGCGAACCGGTGCGCTTCATCTCGAATCTGTTGGAGCAGATGAGTGGCGGGAGCGGTCGGAGACAGAACGATAGGGTTTTTCCTGCCGGCCAGGAATACCCGTTCTTCTTTAGCTCCACGGGCCTTGGCCAACCCGAGGATCGGCAGATGGGAAAGGCCGGCTTCCTTAAGCCCCTCCAGGGCGGCGGACAATTGCCCCAGACCGCCGTCGATGAGAATCACATCGGGTCGGGAGAGGCCTTCCGTCATGGTGCTCGGTTCGCCGTCGGGCGTGCCATACCGCCGAACGACCGCCTCTTTGATGCTGGCAAAGTCATTGGCGCCCACGACGGTCTTGATTTTGAACCGCCGATAGTCGGCCTTCTTCATCTGGCCATCTTCCCACACCACCATGGAGGCGACGGACAGGTTGCCCATGGTGTTGGAGATATCAAACCCTTCGATGCGGCGAGGCGGACGATCCAATCTCAACAGTCGCTGAAGTTCGATGCCAGCCTGTTGATCGAGTTCCTCTTCGTGTAAATGGTTGGCCACGGCGGCTGTTGCGTTTTCTTCGGCCAGTAACACCAATTGGTGTTTCACCCCTCGTTCCGGAGCGAGGACGCGAACCGGCTCTCCCCGCTTGTCGGAGAGCCACTGTTCGATCAATCGGGCGTCTTCCAGGACGGTGGGGATCAGCACCTCTTTTGGCGGTTGCCCGTCCCTGTTGTAGAACTGCTCGATAGCCGAACGGACAAGCTCCTCATCTGTGGCGTCGGCCGACTGCGGCCAAAAGAAATCCTTGCGCCCGATCAATAGGCCGCCTCGGACAAACAGAATCTGCAAGTCCACGGCGTCTCCTTGCCTCGCCAGACCGATGACGTCTTGATCCACGGCCGAGATCTGCGTCACCCGCTGTTTTTCCAACATCCGTTCCACTTTGAAGAGACGGTCGCGCAGTCGAGCCGCTTCCTCGAATTCCTCGCGTTCGGCCGCCTGGTGCATTTTTTCACGCAACTCATCCAGGAGCTCGCGGTCGCGGCCTTCCAAGAATTGACGAACCTGTCTCACGATCTGGTGGTACTCTTCCTTTGTTTGGTTGCCGGTGCACGGCGCCATACACCGTTTGATTTCAAACTCAAGACAGGCTCGTTCCGCCTTGCCATCGATCTCAATGGAGCAGGTTGCCAGCGGAAACACGTGCTTGATGACTTTCAACGTCTCCCGCAGGGCGTTGGTCGGGGTGTAGGGGCCGTAGTAGAGGGCCCCATCTCGCTGGATCCGGCGCACAATAGACAGGCGTGGGAAGTCGTCTTTAATCGGCAGCCGGAGGTAGGGGTATTGTTTGTCGTCGCGAAGGACAATGTTGAATCGAGGCTTGTGTCGCTTGACCAGATTGCTTTCGAGGATCAGCGCTTCCAATTCCGAACGGGTGACCATCGTTTCCACATCGGCGATCTGGCTTACGAGCAAGGCTGTTTTGGGATTGTGATCGGCGCTGCGTTGAAAGTAGGACCGCACCCGGTCAGCTAGGACGGCCGCCTTGCCGATATAAATGATGGCACCCTGGGCGTTTTTGAACAGATACACCCCTGGCTGTTCAGGAAGGCGAGCGAGCTTGGCATGGAGATCGTCGTGCGTCATACGCCACAAAACCCTGATTCATAGCATACCAAGGGCGGCGCCTCGCTTTCTTCTACCGATGACGGTCAACGCCGATGACCGGGGCTTGGTCTTATCGCAAGGTTCGGACGAACGATGGGCTAAAGAAGCCACGGGCGACTTCGGCGACCGGCCCCTTCATGGTCAGGCTAAAATCTGGAGCGACGTCAATCAGTAAGGTTCCACCTGGCATCTTCACGGTGACGGGGCTCTCGACCAGCCCCAGCCGGACGGCTGCGCTGGCTGCGGCACAGGATGAAGAGCCGGAAGCCTGGGTTTCCCCGGCTCCCCGTTCCCAGATCAGAATGAAGAGTTCCTTGCGGCCGGTGGGGACGGCCAACTGGACGTTCGTTCGTTTGGGAAACAACGGATGGGTTTCCAAGGCCGGGCCTAGCTCCAACAGCTCTTCGCGGGACCACGACTTTCCATACGGCTTAAACAGGACGCAGTGAGGGTTCCCCACACTCACGCCGGTGAAGGTGAAACTGCGGCCCGCCACATCGATGGGCTGTTGAACGAGTTCCGTGACCTTCAGCGTGCAAGGGAGGGTGGCCGGCTCAAAGGTGGCATGCCCCATCTCTACGGTGGCCTCCCGCACGTCCCCGTGGCGGTCGAGATGGACGACGATCGACACAATTCCTCCCTTGGTCTCGACCGTGAACCGCCGCTTTCTCGTCTTGCCAGTGGCATGGAGATAGCGGGCGAAAATTCGCAGTCCATTGCCGGATTTCTCGGCCTCGCTGCCGTCAGGGTTGAAAATCCGCAGGCCGAAGTCGGCTTTCTTGGAGGGAGCCACCACCAGGATGCCGTCACTGCCCAGTCCCCAATGGCGGTCGCAGATACGTTGAACGTTCTTGGGTGTGAGCTTAAATGTCAACTCCTGGGGGTCCATGACGAGATAATCGTTGCCCAGGCCATGTCCGCGAAAGAACCCGTTTTTCATCCGTCGACTCCTTCTATCATACTGTCAGGTGCCTTGTTAGACGATCGTGACACCAGCGGGGCGCTCAATCAATTCGATTTCGTAACCGTCCGGGGCCTCGATGAAAATGAAACGGCTACCGGAGGAGGTTTGAGTGGGACCATCCGTGATGGGGATACCCTGTTCGGTGAGCGATGCAATGGCGCGATCCAGACTCTCGACTTGAAATGCCAGATGGATGAGATCTTCCTGTACACGAACGGGCCCACTGGGAGGAAAGCAGGTCAGCTCGATCAGTTCGTCACTGTTTGGAGTTTTTAAGAAGGCGAGTTGCGATCCGCGCGGCGAGGTCTTACGTTCGACGACTTCTAACCCAAGGACGGTCGTGTAAAACCGAATGGTTGCCTCAAGGTCACTCACCCGCATCCTGGTGTGGAGCAGTTTAATCACTTTCATGGGACCACTTATAGCAGATGCTGGAGGGCTGGTGGCAAGATCCGGTGTGAAGCCCCAGGAGACTGCCGGCGGGATCGCTGCCCCGGATAGCGGGCCGGGATAATAGCGAACCGAAGAGATGATTGGTTAGCGGCCTCCCCTGGCTGGTCCCACTGTTTTCCGTATGAGTACTTCCGAGGAGCCGGCAATGAGGAAGTCCACCAGCAACCCCACCTCCCGATAGCCGAGCTTGCGATAAAAGGCCCTGGCTTGCTCGTTGAAGTCCGACACGCAGGCAAACAGGTTTTTGGCCCGGACGAAGACGGTTTGCTCAACATATTCGAGCAAGCGCCGTCCCACGCCCTGTCTACGTATCCCTGGCGCGACGGCTAGCAGCTCCAAATAATCACCGGCCAGAAAATTCCGCCGGACCACCGCGATGGCGGCGATCTGGGCATCGAGCTCGGCCACATAGCTATCTTTTCCCTGAGGCAAGGGGCAAAAGATGCGATCCCAATCGGCAGCCGTGTAGTTGAGCCTTTGCCACGGATCCGATCCGTCCAGTATCTGCACGACGGCCGATCGATCGGCGGGATGCATGGGGCGGATCTGGACCCCGTTCACGGTGCTTCTCCTTTGCAATTGAGCAACTCGCTCACAGTCATCGGAGTCAGATGCCGGCGGGGAAGGACGTCGCGGGTCAGCCGTTCAATGACATCCCGTGTATGTTTCCCCTTTCCGTTGGCGTGAAACACCACGATGCTTCCCGGCTTGAGACGGCCCGTCACATGGTTCAGAATCTGTTCGGCTGAAAGATGAGGATCTGGATCGCCCGATGCAATATCCCATTGGATAAATCGAAGACCGAGGGCCTTGACGACCTGAACGGTGACGTCATCAAATTCCCCGTAGGGAGGACGGAATAAAGTGGCCTGGCGAGCATGGTGTGCCTTCAGGTGCGCAACGGGCCCCCAAATCTCGGTCCTCTGCTTCTGGGCATCGTACAACGGGAGGTGGGCATGGGTTTGGCCGTGTGTTCCGATCTCGAACCATTCAGGCTTCATCAGCCGGCTCACCGCTTCTTCGTGTTGGGTGATCCATTTGCCGGACAAAAACAGGGTGGAGGGGATTCGATGGGTGATCAAGTAGTCCAACAAGGCTTCATCAATGCCGGACCCGTTTTTGACTGGGCAGAGATCGAAAGTCAGTGCCACGCCCGGACAATGTGGCGAACCGGATCTGATGACTTGGGCCTGAGCGGGGAGTGTACCGGATAGACTGCTGATAGCGAGGAGGCCGGTCAGGATGACACAGAACGGTCGTATCATGTTCGCTAGTATAGCGCATCCTGGAAAGGATGGAGGTCGATTGACCGTTTGTGGAGCGGCTGATAGGGTGTATCCATGGACAGATTGTCGCTGTCATGGCGCATCGGGCAGGTGAGGGGGATTCCCGTCCATCTCCATGTTTCGTGGTTTCTGGTCTTTGCGTTTGTTAGTTGGAGTTTGGCGACAGACTTCTTGCCCGGTCATCTTCCTGGTCTGTCTCTCGGCCGCTACTGGGCCATGGGTGGTGCTGCGGCTGCTCTTCTCTTTCTCTCTGTCTTCTTGCACGAATTGGGACACTGCTACGTGGCTCAGTGGTATCAGATTCCCATCGATCGGATCACGCTGTTTGTATTTGGGGGAGTGGCCCATATGAGGAAAGAAGCGCCATCCCCGCGGGCGGAGGCTTTGATTGCCATGGCCGGACCGATGGTGAGTTTTGGATTGGGGGGAGCCTGCCTAGGATCGACGTTCCTGCTCGAGTCGCTGGGAGCAGCTCCTTCCTGGCATGGGCTCATGGTGCTTGGCACATTGCTGGGGGTGGTCAATATTCAGATCGGACTGTTCAATCTACTGCCTGGCCTTCCCCTGGATGGGGGGCGAGTGTTACGAGCTGGGCTATGGAAGTGGGGACAGAATTTTCACCAAGCGACAAAACAGGCCGCGTGGGCTGGTCTAGGCTTCGGAGCCCTATTCGGCCTGGTAGGCTTGATGGTCTTCCTCGGTGCAATGACTGGCCGCTTACCTGCTTCAGCGTCCTCAGGAGGGGGATGGGCCATGCTGATCGGCACATTTCTCTACGCTGCGGCGATGGTCAGCCGGCGGCAGGCGACTCTCTATCATATGTTGACGACTGTCCCGGTTCGGGAACTGATGGTCAGAACGGTCCGGGTCCTTTCTCCTGCCAGCTCATTGGATGAGGCGGTCAATGGACATTTTCAGGTCTATGGTCATGGAGGGTTCCCCGTCGTGGACAATGGGCAATTGGTAGGGCTGGTGACCGTCCATGATATTCAGGCGGTGCCACCGTTTCTCTGGTCCAGAAGACAGGTCCAAGAAGTCATGCGCCCTGTCACGGCGTCGTTATGTGTGGGGCCGGAAGCGCCCATCATGCAGGCCATGGCGCAGATGGCTCAGGGAGGATGGGATCGCCTCGTGGTCATGCACGATCACCACATGATCGGTCTGGTGACCCGCTCGGTGATTATGAGATTCCTGCAACGGGGGGAAGGGCCAAAACCAGGTGATCCAGCAGCGCGTGGGAACGGGGGATTTTATTGAAGAGCACGAACGGCTTGAGTCGCGAGGCTTACGAGCGGACTGGGATAAAGGCCCAGCATCACCACACCAGCGATCGCGCAGGCCAGCACGATCGAGAGGGTAGGGGAAAGAACCAAGCGAGGCGAGGTCTCCGTGCCCTCTGTCGGTTCCCGCATGTACATCACCAGCACCACCCGTAGGTAGTAGTAGGCGGACACGACAGCAAAGATCAGTGCAATCACCGCCAACCACGCGAGTCCCGCTTCCACCGCAGACATGAACACATAAAATTTTCCGATAAAGCCGGCCGTGGGGGGAATACCGGCGAGGGACACCATGAATACAAGCATCATGAAGGCGCCAAGGGGATGACGCTTGGCTAAGCCGGTGAAGTCCTCAATCTCCTCTCCCTCGACATCGCCCTTGCGCAGCATGGCAACAACGGCGAACGCGCCGAACGTCATGAACACATACACCGCGATATAGAGCAGCACGCTGGCCACGCTGGCTGCATCGCGTCCCCCCTCCGCTGCCCATCCTGCCGCCACGACTCCGATCATGGCATAGCCGGCGTGGGCGATGCTTGAATAGGCCAACATCCGTTTGATGTTGGTCTGGACCAAGGCCACGCTGTTCCCCAGCACGAGGGTGGCGACACAGAGGACAAGCAGCAGGACGGACCAGTCGGTTTTGAGACCGCCCAGTCCCTCTAGAAAGACACGGAGGAACGCACCAAAGCTGGCGGCCTTTGACGCGACGGCCATGAAGGCTGTGACCGAGGTAGGCGCGCCTTGATAGACGTCGGGTGTCCACATGTGAAACGGCACCAGAGCCAACTTGAAACCAAATCCGGCCGCAAGGAGCACTGTGGCCACTAGAGGCAGCGGCGCGTCCGATCCGGTGTTGGCGATGGCCGACCCGATCACCGTCAGCCTCGTGCTGCCCGTTGCCCCGTAGAGCAGCGACACGCCGTAGAGCATGATGCCGGAAGAGAACGCTCCTAAAACAAAATATTTCGCGGACGCTTCAAGTGAACGGGGTTCCGACCGTTTTAGTCCGGCCATCACATAGAGGGACAACGACATCAATTCTGTGCCCAGATAGATGGTGAGGAGATCTGTGGCTGACACCATCACCATCATTCCGGAGAGGGCCAACAGTACGAAGGCATAGTATTCGCCGATGTGCAACCGTTCTTCTTTGAGATATGAATAGGACAGCAAGACTGTCAGGCCAGCGACAAAACACAGCAGGAGCTTCCAAAAGGATCCATAGTCGTCGATGGTCACCAAGCCGCCGAATGCTTCTGCTCGGTGTCCGATGCGGGAAGCGATGAGGCCCATGCACACGGCGAGCGTACCGAGGCTCAGCCAAGCCAATCCATCCCGTTGGGGAGGGGCCAGGAGCGGCTCGACCGCCAGCACGGTGCACGCTGCCAGGACCACCAGCAATTCGGGTAAGACCAGCAGCAGATCTCCGGACGAAAATGTCATGGGTGATCCTCCCTCAACTGGACGCCAGAACCGCCCTGGTCCGGGGGGGGTGGTCCGACGGAGGGGGAGGCATGGGAGGAGGAAGACTCGGCCAAGCCTCTCGTCCATCTCACGAAGTCCGACGGTTCGCCAGAGTCGGCAGGAGCCGACGATGGCAACGCGGAGCCATGCTGTGTGGTGGCCTCGACCGAAGCGGGGGCTGGAACCAAGCGGGCCAGCACCTGATTGACACTGGGATGCATACGGGTTACCAAGGGATTGGGGAAAATACCAATCATGAAGACGAATGCGACGAGAGGGACTAACGTCGCCATCTCACGGCCGTTCATGTCGCGAAGTTTCGGCAGAAAGGTGGACGAGGGAGCGCCGAAGGCGACCCGTTGGACCATCCAGAGTAAATAGGCGGCGGCAAGAATGATCCCCAACGATGCCAAGGTCGCGGCGAACTTGTTGGCGCGGAAAGTACCAGCCAGCACCAAGAATTCTCCAACGAAACTATTGGTTCCCGGCAAGCCGAGCGATGAGAGGGCAAAAATGACCAGGCAGGTTGCATAGCGGGGCATCGGTTTGGCGAGCCCAACATTGTCGGCAATGAGTCGGCTGTGGGTCCGTTCGTAAATGATGCCGACGCAGAGAAAGAGGCCACCGGTGGTGATGCCGTGATTAACCATCTGCATCACGGCCCCTTCGATCCCCTGCAGGTTAAATGTAAAGAGTCCCAGAGTGACGAAACCCATATGGCTCACGCTCGAATAGGCGATGAGTTTTTTGAGGTCGGTTTGGGCGAGCGCCATGTAGGCTCCGTAAATGATCGCGATGATCGACAACGTGATCATAAGGGGAGTGAACGCCTGGGAAGCGTCCGGAAGCATGGGCAGGCTGAACCGCAGGAAGCCGTAAGTGCCCATTTTGAGCAGCACGCTAGCGAGGATGACACTGCCCGCCGTGGGAGCCTCGACATGGGCATCGGGGAGCCAGGTATGAAACGGAAACATTGGGACCTTGACCGCAAAGGCGGCGAAGAAGGCGACAAACAACCACATCTGGAGGGTAGGAGAATAGGATGCGCGGCTTAGGCGAAGGATGTCGAAGGTGTCAGTCTGGGCGTACAGGACCAAAATCGCGACGAGCAACAAGATACTGCCGGCAAGGGTATAGAGCACGAACTTCACTGTGGCGTACAGTCGCTGGGGGCCGCCCCACATGCCGATGAGGAGATACATGGGAATCAGCATCGCTTCCCAGAAAATATAAAACAGGACGAAATCCAGCGCGGCGAACACCCCGATCATGGCTCCCTCCATCACCAAGAGCAGAGCCAGAAAGCCTCTGATTCGCGTTTCGATTGAATGCCAAGAGACCAAGACGCACAAGGGCATCAACGCCGTCGTCATCAAGACAAGTGGCAGACTGATCCCGTCGAGCCCCACGTGGTAGTGAATAGGTGGCCAGGGGATCCACGCGACCTGTTCGGTGAACTGCATGGCGGCAGAGGAGGCGTCGAATTGCCACCAGAGGGGTGCCGCGACAACCAACTCGGCAATTGTGATCCCCAAGGCGAGTGCGCGAGCGGCGGCCTCTCCTGCCACGTACAACACCGCAGCACCAGCTATCGGCAGGAAGATCAAGACCGTGAGCCAGGGAAATGAATCCGCCATGCGATTCCTATCGAGCGACGACCAACGGTCGCCGACATTACAACAGTAAAACGATCGTTACCATCACAACGAGCCCGGCCGCCATCGCCAACGCATAGTGTTGCGTTTCCCCGCTTTGTAGCAAGCGAAGAAGCCATCCCCCTCCCACTGCGGCCTGCCCCACGCCGTTAACGGCGCCATCAATCACACCAACGTCGATCCTCTTCCATAAGGAGGAAGCCGCGGACAAAGTCGTGCGCACAAACAGCCGGTCGTAGGCTTCGTCCACGTACCATTTGTTCAAGGATCCCTGGTACAGACTGTTCCACTGCCGGGCCAGATGGTCCGGCAGATGGGGGTGGAGCACGTAGAGATAGTAGGCACCGGCGAGACCGGCAAGACTGGCTAGGGTTGCTGCGACCATGATGCCGATGCCGGCGGCGCCGTGGGATTCTCCGGCGGTGCCGGGCGATGCCGAGAGAGAGTCGCTCGCGAATACGGGTTCCAATAACGATGGGATCCCGAGATAGCCGGTCAGGATGCTCAACGCCGCCAGGATGATGAGAGGTCCGGTGATGACGCCGGACGGTTCATGCACGTGAGGGGCATGGTGCGGATCGACGCGCGACGGTCCCCAAAACATCACAAAGACCAGCCGAAAACTATAAAAAGCCGTCAGGAAGGCGGTGAGGAGGCCAGCGAGTGCGAGCACCTGTCCGAGGGGGCCCGAAGACCAGGCGGCGACTAAAATCTCGTCCTTGCTGAAGAACCCCGCTGTCAGGGGAAATCCGGCCAAGGCCAGGGAGCCGACGACGAACGTCCAATAGGTGATCGGCAGTTTGTCTTTGAGCCCACCCATCTTGCGCAGGTCTTGTTCGTGGTGCAGGGCGATGATGACCGATCCGCACCCCAAGAACAGCAATGCTTTGAAGGCGCCATGGGTCAGCAGGTGATACATGCCAGACACGTATGCGCCAAGCCCGCAGGCCATGATCATGTAGCCAAGTTGGCTGACCGTCGAGTATGCCACCACGCGCTTGATATCCGTTTGGGTCAGCGCGATGGTTGCGCCAAAGACCATCGTCACAGCGCCGACGACGGCGACCACGTCCATGGCGAAGGGGGAGAGATTATAAATCGGCGCCAGCCGGGCCACCATAAAGACGCCGGCGGTGACCATTGTTGCCGCATGGATCAGAGCCGAGATGGGCGTTGGTCCCTCCATCGCATCCGGTAGCCATACATGGAGGGGAATCTGTGCCGACTTGCCGATCGCGCCGGTGAAGAGAAGGAGGCAAAGCAGGGTCAGGACCGAGACGTCCCAGCTTCCGCCGAAAGGGGAGAGGAGGTTGATCGTCTGTCCCGCCGTGTTGCGGGCCGCAGAGAAAAGGTCGTCATAGTTTAACGAACCATACGTGGCCCATGCCAACAGTACACCAAGCAAAAACCCAAAATCGCCGATGCGATTGACCAGGAACGCTTTGGTCGCCGCCGCGCAGGCGGATGGGCGTTCGTACCAATGGCCGATCAGCAGGTAAGAACAGAGGCCGACGGCTTCCCAAAAAATGAACAGTTGCAGCAGATTGTCAGCCAGCACGAGCATGAGCATCGAAAAAGTGAACAATGCGATGTAGCTGAAGAATCGGGCGTATCCCGGTTCGCCGTGCATGTACCCAATGGTGTAGACGTGGACAAGCGAGCTGACGGCGGTGACCAACAAGAGCATCACGGCCGTGAGCCGATCAATCGACAGGCCGATATGAATGTCCAGCGAACCGGCAGTCAGCCAGCTATAGAGCGGGATGGTGATGTTGTGTCCGTCAATTGCATCAAGGGACACAGTGATGGACAACAAAAACGACAACATCACAGCGGGCACGGCGACCAGGTGTGCCTTATCCTTAATCCAATGGCCGGCCAGGCCAAGGATGAGAAACGACGCGAAGGGTAGAAGGGGGATCAGAACATAGGGCATGGTCAGCACGTCGATCTCGGCATGGGTGACCCGTCGAGCGGCACGTGGGAAAATTCTGCCGCGATTGCGACAAGGAGCGTAAACGGCGTTCGAATATTTCTCAAGGACGGGAGCGTTACCATTTCAGCAGTTTGAAATCCTCGACGTTAATCGATTCTCTAGATCGATGAAGGGCGATGATGATCGCCAGGCCGACCGCGACCTCGGCCGCCGCCACTGTCAAGGCGAAGAACACGAAGACCTGCCCCCCCAAATCCTCCAAATATCGAGAAAACGCCACGAAATTGATATTCGTGGCATTCAACATCAACTCGACCGACAGAAGAATGGCGATGATGTTGCGGCGAATCAATACGCCAAGCACCCCCGTCAAAAAAACCACGGCGCTCAAGATGACATAGTATGAGAGAGGAATCGTCATAGGGTAACCGACGTCACTGAAGACTCGTTGAACAATGGTTCATGCTTCGAGGGCCTTAAGGCACACGCCCCGGTTGTCATGGCTGTTGCCAATCCATTTCACCTCTTCACCTCACACCGAATGGGTCGTGTGATCCCACTGCATGGCTAAGCTCCCTGTCCGCCAATGCCCCGCTTAGCCAGCACGATGGCGCCGATCATGGCTACCAGGAGGATCAACGACGCCACTTCAAAAGGAAACAGGTACGTTGAGAACAGTGTCAGGCCGATCGCGCGGGTGTTGTCTTCTCCGGAGTTCATGGGAGCAGCGGCGAGCGGATCGATTGCTTCCGGGTCCGCTCCGGCAAACAGCACCAGCAGTTCCAGGAACAGAGGAAGGCACAGCGCCGCGGCCGTCCGCCACTGACGGTGATACCGATCATCTTGTTTGATGTTCAGCAGCATGAGGACGAACAGGTAGAGGACTAAGATGGCGCCAGCGTACACGATGATCTGGACTGCGGCGAGGAACTCCGCGTGGAGGGTGATGTACAGCCCTGCGACGTGGAAGAACATGACCAGCAACGAAAGAACGCTGTAGACAGGGTTGCGGAGCGCCACCACCAGCACGGCAGCGACGGCGATCACTCCTGCGAAATATCCGAAGACCAACTGCTCCACAAGTTACGCTCCTCTCTGACCGACGGCACACACCTGTGACGGCATTCTCTGTTCAGCCTTGAAGGGCAACGGGCCATTATGCCGGCTTTTGCGGCACGTGCTTGAACGCCACGTTGAAGAATGCCGTGTTGGGGTGTTGGAGCTCCAAGCGTTTCTCGCGGACGGGGAAGGAACGGTCGCCGATCGCCAGTAGCTGCTGTTTGTTCAGGTGGAGCTGCCGTTTGTCGTACACTGCCCATTCGAATTCCCGTGTCATGCCCAGTGCGTCGACGGGGCAGGCGTCCACGCACATTCCGCAAAACAGGCAACGGGTCATGTCCATGTAATACTCTTTGGCGTAGCGTTTGGTGGGCTCGCCGGGCACTTCGGCACTGACCACGCGGATCACGCGGGAGGGGCAAGCCGCCTCGCAAAGATCGCAGCCGACGCATTTCTCCGTTCCGTCGTCGTAGCGCAACAAGGCCAGCATGCCGCGATAGTTCTCCGGCAAGGTGCGCTTTTCATGCGGATATTGCAACGTGATCGGCTTGTAGTGCAGCAGGTGCGCGAGCGTCGTCTTCATGCCCACGAGAATTTCATAGAGCGTGATGGTTTTGAGCCATTGTTTGAGCTTGTCCATACCACTCGCTCTCAGCCGTCAGGCGTTTGGAAACAAGTAAACGGCAATGGATGTGATCACAATATTCGCCAACGCGATTGGTAGCATCACCTTCCAGCCGAACCGCATCAACTGGTCGTAGCGCAGGCGCGGCAACGTGGCGCGCAGCCAGAAGAAGAGAAACAAGAAGAAATAGGTTTTGGCCGCAAACCACATCGTGTTCTCTATCCACGCTAGGGAGGGTAATCCCAATAGATCAAAGATGGTGCCGGGATAGGGCGCATTCCACCCTCCCAGAAACATCGCGGCCGCGATGCACGAAACCAAGATCATATTGGCATACTCAGCGAGGTAGAAAAAGGCAAAACGCAGGCCGCTGTATTCGGTGAAAAAGCCCGCCACCAATTCGCTTTCGGCTTCGGGCAGGTCAAACGGAACGCGGTTGGTTTCGGCCACGGCGGAAATCACATAGACCACGAACGCAAAGACTTGGGGAGCCGGCAAGGCAAACAGGTACCAATGCCAGAACCATCCGGATTGAGCGTTGGTAATTTTCACCAGGCTCAACGAGCCGGCCAGGATGATCACTCCAATGATTGCGAGCCCAACGTTCAGTTCATAACTAATCACTTGGGCTGCCGATCGAAGACCACCAAGCAGCGAATATTTGCTGTTGGACGCCCATCCCCCCAAGATGATCCCATAAGCTCCGAGGGAGGCGAAGGCCAGGATGTAGAGGATGCCGATGTTGATGTCGCTGATCACAAACGGCTTGATGACGATGCCGTTGAATTCGACCGTCCAATCCGGCCCCCAGGGGATTACGGCGAATCCGATGAATGCGGGGATCAAGGCGAGCAACGGCGCTGCTGTGAAAAGAAACTTATTCGCCCCGGCTGGCACGATGTCTTCCTTGAAAAACAACTTGATGGCGTCGGCGAACGGCTGAAGGATCCCGTAGGGACCTACCTCCATCGGGCCCATCCTGTCCTGCATCCAACCCAGCACCTTCCGTTCGGCTAGAGTCAGAATGAGCACGGTCACAATGACGATCGCGACAACAACGGCAATTTGAATCAATGAGAGGGTGAAGCGCAAACCTAGTTCACTCACAAGACAACTCCCTGGCTACAGGGCCCGTGGCCCCCACACTATGAAACAGAACGACGCATTTATGCAACCTTCACGATAGAGACCGAAGTCGTTCGGAAGGCCGGCACGCGGGTGACCGGATCGATGGTACAATCAAACAACTGCATGACCTCGGAACCGAAGTGATTTGGAAACCAGGCCCATCCTGGAGGGACTCTGTTCATGATCTTGACCGTGGTGGTGAATTCTCCCCGCACGTTCGACAGCCGTACCCGATCGCCGTTGTTCAGCATGAAGCGAGCTGCATCACGGGGATTGATCCGCAGTGTTCCCTCCGGTTCCACAAGGAGCAGGCCCTTTGCTTTGGCGGACAGCTTACCGGAATGAAACAAACTGTGCGTCAATTCAAGCTGCAGGGTTCCATCAGGGGTCTTCTGGTGGGGGAGGAGGCAATAGCGGTCGCCGAGGTTACGCTTGTAGCCGTCGGTCAGGTAGCGAGTGACAGCCGAAGCCTCCACTCGCGGCATCATCGGTGATGGTCCGAGCACCCCATAACCAGGAATCACTTCCCGGATCTCCTTCAGAATGTCCCGGCTCTCCGCATAGTCCATCGGAGTCCCCAACAGACCAGACAAAGCAGCAATGATTTCCCAATCGGGACGACTTTCTCCGATAGGTTCAATGGCTGGACGAACGGCTTGGACATGGCCCTCCGTGTTCGTGAAGGTGCCGGCCTTTTCCATGGAAGAAGCTGCCGGCAGGACCACGTGAGCAAGGGCGGCAGTGTCCGTCAAGAAGAGTTCCTGGCAGACCAACAGCTCCAATTTTCGCAAGGAATCGTGGGCGCGCACGTGGGCCGGGAGGCTAGCCACGGGATTTTCGCCAACAATAAACATGGCCTTCAGGATCCCGGCTCCAGCTCGATCCAACATCTCGACCAGAGAAGCGCCGCCCGCAACGGGCAGGTCGCTCTTCCACGACGACAGGATCCGTTCCCGCTCCGTGCGGTTGGTACTGTCGCAAGGGCCTGGCAGAAACTCAGGGGCGGCCCCCATTTCAATGGCGCCCTGTTCGTTGTTTTCCTCTGCGAGCGGGGCGAAGCCGCAACCGGCTCGATCCAATTTGCCGGTTAGAAGGAGTAAATCG
Source organism: Nitrospira sp. (assembly GCA_024331045.1). Classification (GTDB taxonomy): domain Bacteria; phylum Nitrospirota; class Nitrospiria; order Nitrospirales; family Nitrospiraceae; genus Nitrospira_D. The sequence continues at coordinate 33,418 of JANDJC010000003.1, read as the reverse complement.
AAAAGATTGAGACAATTGCCGTAGCTCCCTGTCTGGCGCAAGAGAGACTGTCCGGTCAGCACCACGACACGCTGTCCCTCCGCAAGCAGTTTTGCCGCTGCGGCAAACGACGCGGCATCCTTACCGGTGGTGGCCTGGAGATCGTCCCACGTGACCAAAGTGAGGGCCTCCGTAAGGTCACGGACGTAGAGAGGATGACGATGGGCCAAGTCCGGGTGGATCCAGTTGTTCTCGACGACGGCTTTCAGAAGGCCAAGAATGGCATTGCGCATATACGTCGGTGGGACACAGAAATGCACAGACGAGAGGTTGGCGATGTTGCTGATCGGCTCGATCGAGGGTTCCAGCGGCTCGAGCGTGATCAACGACGCGCGCCGTTTTTTAATCGCCTCCTTGACCCTCAACCCCGTGACCGGATTGGTTTCAGTGATGTTGGTTCCCACCAGCAACAGGACGTCGGCCGCGACAATGTCCTCGAAACTGACCGTCCATCGGTGAACCCCTTGCACATCCCGCATGGCCTGGACGGCGTTGAGGAGGCCATAGCGCGCGCTGCTGTCGATGTTGTTGGTACCGATCGTCACACGCAAGAACTTTTGAAACACGTATATCTCTTCATTGGTACAGCGGCCCGAGATCAATCCGCCAATACTTTGCCCTCCATGAGTCTGCTTGATTGTGCTGACCCGTTCGGCGACAAACTCTAACGCTTCTTCCCAGGTTGCCGGAGTGAGCGTGCCATTGCGCCGAATGAGCGGCTGAGTGAGCCGGGCTGGATGACTGGCTGCATGAAAGCCGAAAAAGCCCCTCACGCAGAGATCACCATTGTTGCGTCCCGCTCCAAGAGCCGAATTGACCTCGATGAGCTCCTGCCCTTTTGTTTGAACCGTCAGCTGGCACCCGTCACCGCAATACCCGCAAATGGTATCGCTGCGTTTCAACATCCAGGGACGGTACTCGTACATCGACAGTCGGCTGGTAATGGCGCCGACCGGGCAAATTTGGACGCACCCGCCACAGAACTCGCAGTCCAGAGGGTGCGGGCCGAAGTGTTTGATCTCGGTCATGGTGCCGCGTCCCACGGGGGCCAATGCCTTGACGTCCATGACCTCCTCGCAATACCGGACACAACGCAGGCACTGGACACAGCGATTCATCTGCGTTTCGATCAAGGGGCTGAAATATTCTTTGGGGAAAATGCGCTTGATTTCAATGAAGCGACTAGTCGTGGGCGTGTATTGATGGGAGAAATCCTGGAGATCACACCGTCCCCCTTGGTCGCAGACGGGACAGTCCAGTGGATGGTTGGCCAGGATGAATTCGAGCACCGACTTGTGGGCGTCGTTGACGACGGTGGTGGCGGTCCGCACATTCATCCCTTCTTCCACCGGCGTGCTGCACGCCGTTTGGAGCTTGGGCATTTTTTCGATTTCCACCAAACACATGCGACAGTTGGCATCGGGCTTGAGCTTGGGGTGATAACAGAAATGGGGGATCATGACGCCAACGCGGCGGGCTGCCTCAATGACCAAGGTCCCTTTGGGAACATGGACAGTGATCCCATCGATGGTGAGACGCACCATTTGACCGGTTTGCTGACCGGTTTGACCGGTGGACTGTGATGCGAGGGTCGTCATTATGAGTACTGCCCGCTACCGTTTACGCGAGATGGTTACCGTTTGGCGCCGGCCGGTTCCGGCATGATCAGGTTGGCGCTCTCCGCTTCGCGGATGAGGGCCACATATTCGTCCCGCCAATATTTCAACGTCCCTTGAATGGGAGCGACCTCCGCGTCGCCGAAGGCGCAGACTGTTCGTCCCGCGATGTTCTTGCATAGATCGGACAAGGTTTCAAGGTCCTCCATACGGCCCCTCTTTGCGACGATCCGGCGCATGATTTGAACGAGCCATGAGCTGCCTTCCCGGCAAGGACTGCACTTGCCGCAGGACTCGTGATAGAAAAATTCCATCAGTCGCAAAGCGGCCCACACCATGCTGGTGCCTTCTTCCATGACAGTCACCCCACCGGATCCCAGCATGGATCCCGCCGCCGCCACCGACTCGAAATCCAATTTGACATCCAGATGAGCTGGGGTGAGAAAGGGGGCTGATGCGCCTCCTGGAATGAAGGCCTTGAGTGGTTTATCCGATCGCATCCCGCCAGCATGTTCATAAATCAGCTCGCGGACCGTTACTCCCATAGGGAGTTCATAGTTGCCTGGCCGCTTGACGTGTCCACTCACGCAAAAGATTCTAGTGCCAGTGCTTTTGGGTGGCGATCCGATCGAGGCGAACCATTCGGGGCCGCGGGTCAGGATGTGCGGCAGATTGGCCAGAGTTTCGACGTTGTTTACCACGGTTGGCTTGCCGTAGAGTCCGTGCGTGGCCGGAAAAGGCGGTTTGACGCGCGGCAGACCACGTTTGCCTTCCAATGATTCGAGCAGTGCCGTTTCTTCGCCGCAGATGTAGGCGCCAGCTCCCCGGTGGACCCACACGTCCACATTGACGCCGGTGCCCAAAATGTTTTTGCCGATGTAACCGGCGGCTCTGGCCTCGCCGATCGCTCGTTCGAGAATCGTGGCGGCCAATACCAATTCTCCCCGGATGTAGATGTAGGCGGATTCTGCTCCGATGGCATAGCAAGCCAGAATGATGCCTTCGAGCACCTGATGGGGATCGCGCTCCATCAATTGACGATCTTTGAACGTGCCCGGTTCGCTTTCGTCGGCGTTGCAGCAGAGATAGCGGGGACCTTGGTAATCCTTTGGCAAAAAGCCCCATTTGACGCCGGTAGGAAACCCAGCTCCGCCGCGTCCGCGTAAGCCGGATTTGCGGACTGCTGTGGTGACGTCCGCTGGGGGGATCTTGCCGAGCGTCATGCGGATAGCCTGGTAACCGCCGGCCCGCTCGTATTCGGCCAGGGAACCTCCATATCCCGGCCGCATCATATTTTTCAACAGGATCAGTTCATGTTGTGGCATGGTTGCGTCCGTTCATCGTCGGTGAAGAGAGCTCGGCCTCTTCTGTGACGGTCTCGCGTTCTGCCGTCATGTGGCGTGCCTAGTCCAGTGATCGAAAAGGGTATAAGGCTTTGCCGATTCATGTCTTCATCGGTTCCGGCCACATGAAGGGGCCGCTTTTTAAACTGCTGGACCCCGTCGACCGGAGGTCGGCCAAGATCCGATCCACTTTTTCTTCCGTGAGACGCTCGTAATAGTCTTCGTTGATCTGCATCATGGGTCCGGTGCCGCAGGACGCCAGACATTCCACAAGGCTCAGGGTAAAAAGACCGTCGGGCGTGGTCTCCCCGGGGCCGATGCCGAGCTTGGCGTTGATCCACTCGATCACGGTATCCGATCCGACCAGCGCGCACATGAGCGACTTACAGATCTGAATATGGAACTTGCCGACTGGCTTGAGGTTAAACAAGGTGTAAAACGTGACGGTTTCATAGACCTGTGGAGGCGTCAGGCCGAGAATGCGGGCGATTTCGACCATTGCTTCCTCGGTCACGTAACCCTGCTCCCGTTGAGCAAGGTAGAGGAGCGGAATGAGCGCCGATCGCTTGACCGGATAGCGTGCCAGAATCGCTGCGATCTCGTCTCGATACTTTTCGGACAGCGTCATGGTTCCGTTCGCCCCTCCCCAGCAGGTTGCTATTGGTTTGCACAAACGGTCATGGTTGGATGGACGGTCATCGGTCGCACTCTCCCATCACCACGTCATAGGTACCAAAAATCGTGATGATATCGGAAATCAAATAGCCTCGCGCCATGTGATCAAAGGCGCCCATATGAACGAACGACGGAGCGCGAATCTTCAGCCGATAGGGGCGGGGGCTGCCATCGCTGATGATGAAAAATCCCAGCTCTCCTTTGGGCGATTCCGTCGCGCAATAGGTTTCCCCCTTCGGCGGCTTGAAGCCCTGCGTAAACAGAATGAAGTGATGAATGAGGCTTTCCATATCGCGCATGACGTGCCGCTTGGGTGGCGGAATGTACTGGGGCTTGTCGGCCATGATCGGACCAGGCGGCAGTTGGTCAAGACATTGGGAAATGATGCGGGCACTTTGGCGCATTTCTTCGACACGAATCCAATAGCGATCGTAGGTATCGCCGTTTTTCCCCACCGGCACTTCCCACTCTACCTTGTGATAGGCGCCATACGGCTCCATCTTGCGGACATCATAGGCCACGCCGGACCCCCGCAGTGGTGGCCCGGTCAAGCCAAAATTGACCGCGTCTTCTCCTGAGATCACCGCCACATTCTTGGTGCGTCCCAGCCATATACGGTTTGAGACCAGCAGGGCGTCGTACTCGTTGAGCTTTTGGGGAAACGTGCTCAAGAAGGCTCTGAGTCGCTGAATGAGTTCGGGAGTAAAGTCGCTGTCCACACCGCCGATCCGATAGTAATTCAAGGTCAGTCGAGCTCCGCACAGTTGCTCGAACATGTCGAGTAGGGTCTCGCGCTCACGAAATGTCCAGAAAAATACCGTCATGGCGCCAATGTCCAGTGCCTGGGCCCCCAGCCAGAAAAGGTGGCCGAGGATCCGCTGCATTTCCGCCACGATCGTTCGAATGTATTCCGCCCGCTCGGGCACGGTGATCCCCAGGAGCTTTTCCACTGTCCGCACATAGGCGTAGTTATTCGCCATGGCGCACACATAGTCCAACCGGTCGGTGTGGGGGATGATCTGCATGTAGGCGAGCCCCTCGGCCAATTTTTCCACGCCGCGGTGGAGATATCCGAGGTCCGGGGTCGCCTTGATGATTCGTTCGCCGTCGAGTTCAAGGACGACGCGCACGACACCGTGTGTGCTAGGATGTTGCGGTCCCATGTTGAGCAGGAGCTCTTCCCGCCGTCTCTTGTCGGAGAGATGGGGATCGGCGAGAAAGGGCTTTTTCTGTTCTTCCGGAATTTCCCCGTCAATGTGCTCCGGAGGTGGTTCGTCCAGTCTCGGCAAAAAGTCGAATTGGCTGCGCCACCCCTTGCCTTCCGTGGGAAAGTCCTTCCGCAACGGATAACCCTCTGCATAGTCCTCGGGCAAGAGAATGCGGCGGAGGTCCGGATGGCCAGCGAAACGGATCCCCATCATGTCGTAGACCTCGCGTTCCATAAATTCCGCGCCGCGCCAGACGCTGGTGACCGAGTCGATGACGGGATGATCCTCGGTGACGCGCGCTTTTAGGCGAATGCGTCGGCCGTAGGGGATCGAAAGAAAGTGGTAGATCACCTCGAATCGTTGCGGATGGTCGGGATAGTCGGCGGAACAGATGTCGGTGATGTGATCGAACCGGGCTTCCGGTGCATCGTGCAGATAACGGGCGATCTCCAAGATTTTTGACGCCGCCACCTGCACGGTGACCTCGGATCTGGCCGAGTCTGTGTGCACGGAGAGCACACCGTCCGGAAATTTCTTTCGCAAGGTCTCGATCAACGTTTGCATCGCATCACACAGGGTTACCGTGTCTGGTGGAGAAGCCATGCCGGTTCCGGAGCGGCCTGGCTGACCCCCACTCGGCTACCTGACAAAGACCTTCTCGCGTTGGATCTTCTCCTGCAGTTTGAGAATCCCGTCCAACAGGGCTTCGGGCCTGGGAGGGCAGCCTGGCACATAGACGTCCACTGGCACGATTTGATCGACGCCTTGGACGACGGCATAGCTGTTGTAGTGGTTGCCGGAAGTGGCGCAGGAGCCCATCGAGATGACATAGCGAGGCTCGGCCATTTGATCATAGATGCGACGGACCACCGGAGCCATCTTTCTGGATAGGGTCCCGGCAACGATCATGAGATCCGATTGCCGGGGCGAGGCCCGAAACACCCCGGCGCCAAATCGATCGAGGTCGTAGCGCGAGGAGACGCTGGCGATCATTTCAATCGCGCAGCAGGCCAATCCGAAAGTCATCGGCCAGAGCGCCGACTTTCTGGCCCAACTCACGACCGCATCGAGGTTTGTCGTAATGATGTTGGGCTCGAATTGCCGTTCAAGCAGGCTCACGTGCTGTGCTCCGCTACGAAACCACGGTGGTCGGCTTGCCAAAGCCGCTCGCGCACGAAAAGCTCAGGTCTCTGGTTCGTTAATCCCATTCCAACGCCCCCTTTTTCCATTCGTACCAAAAGCCGACAATCAAGATGAAGAGAAAAAATCCCATCCCGAGGACGCCGGCCACGTCCAGGGAGGTGAACGCCACGGCCCAGGGGTACAGAAAGACGACTTCCACGTCGAAGATGACGAACAACATTGCGATGATGTAATACCGAATGGGGAATTGGACGCGAGCATCCTGAAAGAGCGGACTGCCACTTTCATACGGCGCGAGCTTCGCGCGATACGGGCGGTTGGGACGAAACAATTTGCCGATCAATAGACTGATGGTGCCGACGAGGAGCGTAAGCCCGATAAAAATGAGAATGGGAACGTAATTCATCGGTATCTCGTCGCTGGACATGGGTCATCCCGTTATTTTTAAGCTCGCACTCGCTGTCTCCATCTGTTGAGCTGGAGCAATGCTAGGCGGCATGGAAACGTGTCTCTCCTCTCGTCAATGCTGTTTCCCAAAATGGCCGGTACCTGAGGCCGTCGAGTCGAACATGCCCGATGCCTTTTTGTTGAATCAAGACTTTGAAAATGCCGCCCATCCCGTGAGGTTTCAGAAGATGAAGCGCGGCCCGAAACTCGGGACTCTCTGGTTCCAACTCCGCGATCATGGCCTCAACTCCCAGACCGGCAAGGAAACTCAGTTGGTTGGTGAACCCCGTCACGCTCAACCCTTCCGCTTTGCCAGCCTCAGCGAGGCTAGAAAAATCCACATGGGCGGTCATGTCTTGAAAGCCAACTCGCAGGAACGGCGTCTCGTTGATCGAATGTCGGAAGTAACAAAGGAAGGTGCCATTTCTTCTAGCCGGACTGTAGAGGTCTTGAGCGGTATGGCCATAATCGATGGTGAGGACAAAGCCTCGCTGGAGGCGATGGGCCACTTGCTTGATCCACGTCAAGGCCTCGAGGTTGACTTCTGTCTGATACCCATTCGGCCACTCGGGATTGAGTCGCCGGAGATGTACCGCAAGAGCATCGCATGAAAGAGGACGCAGGCATTCCACGAATTCCCCTTGTCGATAGTCGACGTGGAGTTCATAGATGCGCCCTTCGCTCACGCGCAGCCGGTGCACGGGAAAGGCATCCAGCAATTCGTTGCTCAAAACCAGTCCAATGAGGCTGTTGGGCGGGATGTCCTCAAGACTATTCATCCAGACGAGCATCCTCTGAGGAAGATGGGCGAGGGTCCGGTGCTGCTCGCTGCGCATGGCGGGGCTCCGGTCAATGAGAACGTAACGAAGTCGCCTCACGAGCGATGGACATTCGGTTGCACAGGCTTCGATTATCTGCCTGGCGAGTAGCCCTTTACCGGGGCCTACCTCGACCACTGTAAAAGGGGTGGGTCCCCCCAACAGGTCATCGATCTGCTTGGCCTGTCGCGCCAATGCTCGACCCAGGATGGGATGAACGTCCGAGCTTGTATAGTAATCGCCCGCCCATCCGATCCGTTCTCCGATCCGTTCCGCTCCGACTTTCTCTTCTCCTCCCACCCTGGTGTAGTATCCGAATTGGGGATGATACAGAGCCAACTCCATGAAACGTGCGAAAGGAATCGGACCCTTCGCTGCGATGTCCGCAACGATGGCGGCGATGAGTTCAGGGTGCCCACTTGTCACGAACGACCTGCCTTGCTCGGTGATTCAACGCCAACTCAGGCGACACCACGAACACACGGGATGACCTCCCACCATGCGTTCCGCATGTTTCACAGAGACGAACAGGGTAACTGCTGGTGAGTGCTTAAGTCAAGGTTGCGGGAGGACGTCCTGCCTTAAAGAAGCATGAGCACGAGAGGGGTGAATGAAGGAATTTTAGGGGAGGAGGACAGAGAGAGAACGTATGCTGTGAGCAGTGAAAAGGATGGGTACCGTTATGGTCCCTTGACCGGTTCTCCGGCCTCTTCTTATACTGCGCCATGGTGAGAATGTTTCAACGTGGTATGGCGGAGAACGTGGTGTGGGCCGGGGTGGGTCTGCTCCTTGCTCTCTCCGTACAAGCCTGCTCGTCAAAGAAACCGTTTCAGTATCCGGCGGACCATGAGCGGATTCAGATGATCGACCAGGCGGTCGAGGCTTTGCGGGAAGCGTATCAAGAGAAAAATATATCGGCGTTTCGCTCCCTACTTCAGCCGGATCAATCGCTTGATCGACTGCGAGGGGAGGTCCAAGCCGATTTCGAAGCATTTGAGACCATCCGACTTGAATTCAAAATCGAGCGGATGGTGATAGAAGGCAGCGATGCCGATGTGTATGTGCATTGGCAGGGCGTCTGGAAGAAAAAAGGTGAGGAGATAGGCGCCCGCCAGCGGGGGTCCGCTCGCCTACAATGGACTGGCAGCACGTCTCCCCTTCTCCGTGGCGTGCAGGGTGATTTGCCCTTCGGCATGACCATCAAGCAAACGTTGTCGGAGTCGTTCCCCTCCCAGCCCGTTCTGCGATAGCTTCGATGCAGTGGTCTGTCTTGCCTCCCACGGATTTCCTTGTCATTGGAAGCGGCGTGGCCGGCCTCCGGGCCGCCATCGAGTTGAGCCGCGCCGGTCGGGTCACCATCTTGGCCAAGGGGGATCCGTTCCAGAGTGCCTCAACCTTTGCGCAAGGAGGGGTGGCTGTAGCGCTCAGTGAGGAGGACGATGTTTCTATCCATTTGACGGATACGGTGAATGCCGGTCATGGGCTGTGCCGTCTTGATGCGGTGCGGGTGTTGGTTGAGGAGGGCCCTGATCGTATTCAAGAACTGATTCGGTGGGGCGCCAACTTCGACAAAATCGGAGGCAAGTTTGCATTTGCCCGGGAGGCAGCCCATAGTCGAAGTCGAATTCTTCGCGCGCGAGGCGACGCAACCGGAAATGAGATGGTGCGGGCATTGATGGCCCACGCAGCCCGACAGCCTGGAATCCAGCGGATGGATTTCCATTGCACGATGGATTTGATCGTGGAGGAGGGACGGTGTTGTGGAGTGGTGGTGCTGAATGAACGGTCCGGCGAGCTCTTCCTGCTGCCAGCCAAGGCGGTGGTGTTGTCAACCGGTGGAGCCGGCCAGATTTATGCCCGGACTACGAATCCGCCGAGCGCCACCGGTGATGGCATGGCGATGGCCTATCGGGCCGGCGCGCTTCTGCAAGACATGGAATTTGTGCAGTTTCATCCGACCGCCCTCTACATGCCGTCGAGTCCACCGTTCCTCTTGTCGGAGGCGATGAGGGGCGAGGGAGGACAGCTTAGAAATCACAAGGGCGAACTGTTCATGGAACGGTACCATCCGCTGGGAGCGTTGGCTCCTCGGGACATTGTCGCCCGTGCGATTTGGGCGGAAATGGCCGCGACGAAAACCAAGCATGTGTATCTGGATGTGACGCATTTGGGGGCTGACTTTGTGAAAAGCCGCTTCCCCACGATCTATGCGACGTGTCTTCGATACGACATTGACATTACCGAGGAGTGGATCCCGGTGTCCCCCAGCGCCCATTACATGATGGGAGGCGTCTGGACCGACCTCCATGGAGCCACGTCGTTGCCGGGCCTCTATGCTGCTGGGGAAGTGGCCTGCAGTGGTGTGCATGGCGCCAACCGGTTGGCCAGCAATTCATTATTGGAAGCGTTGGTCTTCGGTATGCGGGCCGGGGCAGCGGCTGTTGCCTGGGCCGCTGGTCAACCTATGCCCGAGCTGACTCGCCAGGCCGCCGCATTGCGACAGGTTGAATTTCATCGGTTGGAAGATGCGGAGAAGCTGCGCAGTTCTCTTCGGCGGGTCATGTGGGGGCAGGTGGGCATTGTCAGATCTCGCGAATCACTGATTCGGGCGGTAGCGCAGCTTTCTCGCTGGGAACGGATGGTTGCGAGGCCGTTTGGGACAAGAGCCGAACTAGAGGTCAAGAACATGGTGCAAGTGGCGCGTTGTGTCGCCGAAGCGGCCTTGTGGCGAGAAAACAGTGTCGGCGCTCATTTCCGCTCAGATTTTCCCGATTCCAAGCGCCCCGGTTGGAATCGGCACAGTGAAATCCGCCTCGGAAAATCGATCAATGAGGACGGAGAACCCTTCAGGGGGACAGAGCGTCGATCGTCTGAAAGCCCGGTCGAAGCGCAAAGGCCACAGAGGAGGTCGGCTCTCTCTCGGCGGCTAAGCGGTCCCGCATGAGGAAAGCCCGGTAATATTTCAGTACCTTCCGGACATAGCGCTGAGTTTCTTCGATCGGGGGAAGGGTGTGGTAGCGGTCGACGACATGTTCTCCCGCGTTGTAAGCGGCGAGGGCGAGGGGAAGGTTACCGCGAAACTTGTCTAACAGAAACCGCAGGTACTTAGTTCCTCCTTCAATGTTAGCTTCGGGGTCGTAGAGATCCTTGACATCGAGACGAACGGCCGTCTGGGGCATCAGTTGCATGAGCCCAACCGCTCCTGCTCGAGAGACTGCGTGAGCATTAAAGTCCGATTCGGCCTTGATCACGGCCCGGATGAGTGCGGGAGGCACTTGATAGCGATTTGAGAATCGGAGGATGGTCGGTTCAAGCTCTGCTTCAGAGAGCAGGTGGTGGACAGGGTTAGCCGAGCGGTCGATCCGGCGATACCGTGCATCGGAAGGGACGTTTGTGAGGGCGATGACCCCTTGGGCGTCGATGTACTGATAGACTTCCATCTCGGACGCTGCCGAGAGGACAACGGGAAAACCGTTTAGCACGATTAGCCACAAGATTAGCCACGCGGTCAGCACGCCCATTCCTGCTCGTCGCGTGAAAGCATGACGGAGATATGACTGGGAAGTGACGGCCGCCCGGTGAGTCTTCATGTGTCAACGATAGCAGCCTCCTGATGGTTGTCAAGGAAGAGCCTGTTTTATGCATGAGAGGGCGTGGAATCAGTCCATCTTCCCGTCATTGAGTGTGGAGGGTATTGAAATTGTGTGGGAAAACGGACTGGTCAGGGGCTGAAAGGATTGGGAGCAGGCAAAGGATCCAGAAAACGATCGCGCGAGGAAGCAAACAGATGTTGTAACCTGCGAGTCAAGGGCCCCGGCCTCCCGTTCCCAATTACCATCCGATCCACAGAGGTGACAGGCATGATCTCCATGCTGGTGTTAGTGATGAAACACTCATCGGCTTCTCGGAGTTCGGCCGCCGCGTAACAGCCTTCTTCTGTTGGAATGCCGTCTCCCCTGGCGATCTGGAGCACGACGGATCGCGTAATGCCGTCCAGGATGCCGCATTCGACGGAAGGTGTACAGAGACGTCCGTTGGTGACAAAAAAAAGGTTGCTGACCGTGCATTCCGCTAGCTGGTCTTGCCAGTTGAGCAGGATGCTGTCGAAGGCGCCGGCAGCGATGGCCTCGCGTTTGGCGAGGATGTTGTTGAGAAAATTGGCGCTCTTGATATGGGGTGGCAACGCGGTCGGCAGGTTCCGCCTCGTGGTGGCAGTGATCAAGGCGACACCGGTTTCGTAGAGAGTCGGCTCGGGAGCGACAAGAGGTTTCGCCATAATAACGACCGTTGGTGAAGAGCACAGCGAGGGATCCAATCCAACGGCTCCGACGCCACGCGAGACGGTCAGGCGCAGATAGGCGTCCTGCTCGCCCCGTCCCAATGCGTTGCGGGCCATCGCTTCATAGAGCAGCATTGGCCACTGTGCAGGGGGAATTGGAATGGTCAAACCGATCGCATCGGCTGATCGAAAGAGCCGCTCAATATGCTGAGTGCCCATGAAGAGGCGGCTTCCATAGGAACGGAGGGTTTCGTAGACCCCGTCTCCATACAAAAAGCCGTGATCGTAGACGGAGATCAGCGCCTCTTCCTGCCTAACAAATCGGCCGTTGAGATAGATCCACATCTGGGCTGATTCATTAAAATGACGAGGAGAATGCCTGAAAAAACGCCTGGGCTTTATGAAGGGTCTCCTCATACTCGCGAGCGGGGTCTGAGTCCGTCACAATTCCGGCGCCGACCTGGAGATACCCCACCCCCTGTCGTCGGATGAGTGTCCTGATCAAGATGTTAAAGTCCAAGTCGCCGCTCCAACAGATGTACCCCATTGATCCAGAGTAGGGGCCGCGGCGAACCGGCTCCAGTTCCTCAATGATCTCCATACAACGGACTTTGGGGACGCCGGTGATCGTCCCACCGGGGAACATGGCCCGTAGGAGATCAAAACCGGTGGCGTTGGGTTTCAACAAGCCGGACACGTTGGAGACCAAATGGACCACGTGGGAGTATCGTTCCAGGCTCAACAGTTCGTCAACTTGGATGGTGCCGAATTCACACACGCGACCAAGGTCATTCCGTTCAAGGTCAACCAACATGATATGCTCCGCCCGTTCTTTTTCATTGGCTTGCAACTCGTGAGCAAGCCGTTGGTCGGTAGCGACGTCTCTGCCGCGTGGTCTGGTGCCGGCGATCGGCCGGGTATCGGCCCGGCGGCCCCTGAGACGGACCAGCCGTTCCGGTGATGAGCTAATCAGGCTGGTGTGCGGGAAGCGGAGGAGGCCTGAAAACGGCGAAGGGTTCAAGGCGCGCACTTGCCGGTAGGCGAGCAGATCCCACAGCAAGGGAGGGAGCACGGAGTCGATGAGACCAGTGACGGTAAAGCGGTGCGAAAGGTTGACCTGATAGATGTCACCGGCTGCAATGTAGGCTTGACAGCGTCGGACTCGGTCGATATAGGACGACCGGGATTGTTCCGGCTCGAAAGTGAAGCGCAACGGGGCGTTGAAAAGCTCGGCCGGCGTTGGGCTTGACAAGCGTGCCGCCAGCGCCGTCAAACGGTCACGTCCTTCTCGAAACAGCTTTTCACGAGGCTCCCCCAAGAACCGTTCGAGCGGTGGGCAATACATCAAGATCAGGCGATTCTGCTCATGATCCACCGCCGCCACCAGATCAAAGAAAGCGAATTCCAGGTCTGGCGTTGCCAGGTCGTCATGCGAGAGGGTAGGAAGCCGTTCAAACTGCCGAGCCAGATCGTAACTGAAATAGCCCACGGCGCCGCCGAAGAAGGGGGGGAGATGGGGAGGGCGGGTGATATATGATTGGCTGAGCAGTCTGCTGAGATGGAGGAAGGGAGCGTCGCCTTGTTGCTCGTGCCCATCGGCCGTCTGTTGAACAGAATGGAGCGATGTGCCCCTCACAATCAGATAAGGGTCGCAGGCAAAAAACGAATACCGGCCTGTTGAAGGAAGGTGGACGCCGCTTTCGAATAGAAAGGAAGGCCGGTGGGTCGATGCCACCTTCGTATAGAGTTCGAAGGGAGAACAGGGGAGACGATCCATGGTCATCGACAGGGGGGTCGGGGGACCTTGCAGGAAAGGGAGAGAATGCAGGGAAGTTGTGAGCATACTGTACTCTACCGTTTCGGGCGCGTCTGCGTCACTAGACAGAGCATGCTCCTTTGCCAGCTTCATTTTCCCCAGTTGAGGTTAGTGCCGCTGGTCGCTGGCTTGACTTCGCGAAGAGGGTTCTGCTTAAATCGGTGGCCCATCGTAGGTAGGGTCTACTCACGTGCTGTTGTGACATCGCCTTCCGAGGGTCCCGCACGCTGACGTGCCTTCCGTGGGTTGGGAATGCCCCATTCAGATGATCCATTCTACGCGGGGCTGGGCCAGGCCGTTCGTCTTGGAACGGAACTGATCGCCGCGTTGATTGTAGGAGGAGGATTGGGGTGGGCGGTTGATGAATATGTGTTGGAAACTGAGCCGTGGGGACTTGTGACCGGGTTGATGTTGGGCGCCATTGCTGGGGTGCGCAACGCTTATCGGCTTGCGCAACGATGGCAGGGGGGAGCGGGCAAGACGGATCAGACAAAGCAATAAACATAGTTGGAAGGGCCATTCGTCTATGGAGGAAAATCCGCTACATCCGTTTGAATTGCACAACTTCATACCGATTGAGGTTGGCGGAGTGGACATTTCTATCAACAAAGCCGTTTTGACCATGTGGATTGTGGTGGCACTGGTGGCGGTATTGATGGTGATGGCCGGCTCCGCGCGCAGGCTGGTTCCCAGCAAACTTCAAAGTCTAGCGGAAATGCTGGTTGAGTTCATCCGAGGAATCATTTTGGATACGATGGGCGAAAGAGGGATGAAATTCTTTCCTCTCGTCGCCACGCTCTTTTTGTTTATCCTGTTTTGCAATTTGATTGGACTGGTTCCCGGCTCCTACACCGTGACCAGCCAAATTATCGTGACCGCCCTCTTTGCGTTTGCTGTCTATGGACTCAGTCTGGTGATGGGCGTCGCGCTCCATGGAGCGAAGTTTCTCGGAATTTTAGTGCCACCGGGAACGCCGGCATGGCTCGTGCCGCTCATGATTCCCATTGAGTTGATCAGTCAATTGGCCCGCCCTATTTCCTTGGCGGTACGGTTGTTTGCCAACATGACCGCGGGACATGTCATCCTCGGCGTGTTGTTTGGGCTCACGGTCAGCGGCGGAGTGCTGATTGGATGGTTGCCCTTTGCGTTTACCATCGCGATGAACGGACTGGAGCTTGGCATCGCGTTTATTCAGGCCTATATTTTCACCGTGTTGACCTGCGTCTACTTGGGTGATGCATTTCATTTGCATGGTCATGATGAGCAGGCGCACTGACGTGTGCCGGAACAGACAAGGGAGGAACGAACGACGATGGATTCAGCGGCAGCAGCATTGTTGGGTATGGGATTGGCGGCGGCGGGGTTCGCCGGCGCCGGCGTCGGGATTGGCTATATTTTCGGGAAAATGATAGAGGCGGTCGCTCGTCAACCGGAGGCCGAAGGCCGGGTCGGAAAATACATGTGGATTGGCTTCGCCTTGGTGGAGGCCATTGCCTTGTACGGCCTCGTCATCGCGTTTATCATCATGGGGCTTCGCAAGTAGGAGCAGGTGTAGGTCCAAGCCGGGACGGCTGGCCGGCCGTTCCCTGGTTGGACCTTCCTGAAAAGTGGAATGCCACAGTTCGAAACACACTTTTACTCCTCGCTGATTTTTTGGGAAATTGTCTCCTTCGCCATTTTATTTTTCATCCTGTACAAGTATGCGTTCCCTCCTCTTTTGAGAGTACTCGAAGAGCGTGAGCGGAAGATCAAAGACAGCTTGGATGAAGCCGAGCGACATCGGTCCGAGGCGGAACGGATCCTCAGAGAGTATGAAGCCAAATTGGCCGCCGTTTCCAAGGAAGCCGAAACTATCCTAGCCGCCGCCAGAGAGCGGGCGCAACGCCTTATGGAAGAGAACGAGCAACGAATGACGGCGGACGCTGAGCGGATCAAGGGCGATGCTCTGCGCGAGATTGAGCAAGAACGCCGGCGGGCCGTGCAGGAAATCCGCTCCCAAACCACCGACTTGGCTCTCATGGTGGCGGAACAGGTTCTTCAGCGGAGCCTGACCGACGCCGATCATCGGCGATTGGCGGACGAAGCCCTTGCCGCCCTTTCACGATCGCCTCATCAGTGAGGCGAGCATGACCGGAGAGGCGAGAGACCGACTCCTCCGGCACGGTATCCCTCAAGATCGAGCGTCACGAACACAAATCCAGTCTTCTTGATGGCGGCGACGATCTTCTCCCGCCGTTCAGGGTCGAGAAGTGTCGGGATGTCCGGTGGGCTGACTTCGATCCTGGCGAGTTCCCCATGGTCGCGAATACGGACATGCCGCAATCCTTCCTGTCGAAGAACGGCCTCGGCCCGTTCGACGCGGGTCAATTTTTCAATCGTGATTGGTGTGCCACGCGGGATTCTGGAGGCCAGGCAGGCGGCTGCCGGTTTGTCCCAGTTCGAGAGTCCGAGCTCACGGGCCAAATTGCGAACGTCGGCCTTCGTTAAGCCGGCGTCAACGAGGGGGCTCAGGACTCCCCACTTGCGCGCTGCCGCGATGCCGGGCCGATCGTCTCCTAAGTCGTCTCGGTGAGTTCCATCAACGATGTGAGCGGCGATATTCGATGGCTGTCGCGCCCTCAACAGTTGATAGAGGTCCGATTTACAATGGAAGCAACGGGTTGCGTCATTGATGACAAACGAGGGAATCTCCAACTGATTGGTATGCACAATCTCGTGGCGCGCGCCGATCTCTGCGGCAATCCGCAGAGCTTCTTCGAGTTCAATGGCAGGAAATGTAGGCGAGACGGCGGTGACACCGATCGCCCGGGCGCCCAATTGCATATGGGCGACCTTCAGGAGGAGGCTACTGTCAACGCCGCCGGAGTAGGCCACCAGCACCGAGCCCAGCTCGGACAGGATGGCCTTGAGACGGTCCAGTTTGCTCCGAAGTTCCGTAGGGGGCATGATGCCCTCCGCTAGGCTGTAACGAGCGGCCATGGTTCACTAGTGCCGCACATTGGCCTTCGTGAGGTTGCCGACGACCACCAGGGCATAGTGCCGGGGATTGAGATACTGCTTGGCCACCCGCTGGACGTCTTCCTTGGTGACACGTTCGATCAACTTGGGGTAGAGGGAGAAATATTCAAATCCTAATCCATAAAACTCCACCTGCGCCAGTAGGCGCGCCAGCTTCGCCGTGGTGTCGAATCGAAGCGGAAAGCTGCCGATCAGAAACGCTTTGGCTTCGGCGAGTTCCTGATCGCTGACGGGGGCGTCGCGTATGGCCTTGATCTCGGCCAGCACCGCCTCGATCGCCTGGTTTGTCGTGTCCGTCTTGGTCTGAAGACTGACCCAGAACGGACCGGGCATGACCCTCGCGTCGTAATGGCTTGTAATTCCATAGACAAGCCCTTGTTTGTCGCGGACGGTGTCCATGAGCCGCGAGGAGAATCCGCCAGCGCCCAGGATGTGGTTCATCACCGTGATGGCGTAGAAATCTGGGTTGGTGCGGCTAATGCCTCCATGGCCCAGGACAATTGTGGATTGCGTGAGGTCTTTGTCGATTAGCCGGACGATTTTCTTGTCGAGGCTGGCAGGCCTCTTGGCCGGTCGAGCTGGAAGGGGCCCCGCTTTCCACGAGCCAAAGTGGGTACGGGCGAGCCCTGTTGCCTGCTCCACCGTGATGTCGCCGACGATGACCAGAATGGTTTGATTGGGAAGATATTCCTTTGTGTAAAAATGTTGGATGTCTCGCCACTCGATGTGTGAGACCGTGTCCTCGAACCCAATCACCGGCCAGTAATAGGGATGATTCGGGAAAACCAGTTGATGGAACGTCTTCATGGCAAGGCGGGTCGGATCGTCGTTGTCGCTAGCAATTTCCCCCAAGATCTGAGCACGGACCCGCTCGAATTCTCGCTGAGGGAAGATCGGATGGAGCAGCACGTCTGATAGCAGAGTGAAGCCAAGCCCCACATCTTTTTTAAGCACGCGCATCGAAACGGTCGTGAAATCTTCGCTCGTGTCGATTTCGAGCGCTGCGCCGATAAAATCGATCTGCTCAGCGAGTTGCTTCGACGACCGGGTCGTGGTCCCCTCGTCCAAAAGACTGGCCGTCAGGTTTGCGAGACCGGCTTTTTCTGGGGGATCATGGGCGGACCCGGCTTTGATCAGGGCCTGGATATGAACCAGGGGAAGATCGTGTTGCTCCAGCACGATCACCGTCAGGCCGTTCGTCAGGAGGGTTTTGACTGGAGCAATCTCCGTGGCCATGGAGCGATGCGGTCCAGCCGTGACAAGGCTTATGATCATGGCGCAGAGTACCGCGCTCCTCCGCATTCCAGGCAGTGCGCGGGCCAATGCCCTTGGGTGTGCGCTCCGGTGTCTGGGTGCTGAACCCGTAAAAGCCATACCACTGATTCTTTATGAGCGACGTGGTGTCAGGACGGCGGATGAGGAGGACTGTTCGAGAGGAGGCGTCGGGATGAGAAGACCAACCGTCCGGTTATCGACGGTAAGGTAGCGTTTCGCCACGCGCTGAATGTCTTGCGGCGTGACGGCCCGGATTCGATCCAAGAAGTGCTGCCCCCATCGCCAGCCGGCGCCGACGGTCTCGGCTTCTCCAAGTAACATGGCGCGACGGAAGTTGGAGTCTTGCTCAAAGATGTGAGCAGCCTCTAGTTGATTTTTGGCCCGTTGCAATTCGAGGTCGGTGGGGAGTTCCTGCTGCAGTCTCACGATTTCGCGGTGCAACGCCTCTTCGGCGGCATCGGGCTTCGTGCCTGGCTTCACCAGCGCGTAGCAGTAGAAGAGGCCGGGATCAGCCTGGAGCGGATTATAGTCCGCTCCCACCGAGAGGGCGAGCTTCTGGTCGTACACTAAACTCTGATAGAGGCGCGAACTCTTCCCCTTTGAGAGCAGAGTTTCGAGGAGGCTTAAGGCGTAGGCGTCCTCGCTGGCGTAGTTGGGAACGTGAAACCCCATCATCACGAAAGGAACCTGTGCCTCTCGTTTCAGCACGAAGCGACGTTCGCCTCGCTGGGGAGGCTCGTGCGGGATCGAGAGGTGAGGAGAGGGACCTCGTGGAATTGGTTCAAAGAAAGCCTTGATGGTCTGGATCAAGGTCTCTGCCTTGATGTCGCCCACCACGATGAGCGTGGCATTGTTGGGAGAATAAAATGTGTCGTAATGGCGTTGGAGGTCCTCTAGTGACATGGCGTCGAGATCAGAAAACCAGCCGATGACCGGCCAGTGATAGGGATGACTTATGAAGGCCTGGGCGAATAGGATCTCCACGAGCGCGCTTTGAGGGTCATCCTCGGTCCGCAGTCGCCGCTCCTCCTTGACCACGTCCCGTTCCGCCTGAAACTCTTGGGAATCGAGCGCCAGCCCCTGCATACGGTCCGCTTCCAGTTCCAGGGCCAGCCCCACTCGATCGGCCGCGATGTTCTCAAAATAAGCGGTGAAGTCCTGGCCAGTGAAGGCGTTATCAACTCCGCCGTTTTTTCGAATCAGGCGGGAAAATGCCCCCTTCGGGTACTTGGCTGTGCCTTTGAACATCATGTGTTCCAGCATATGAGAGAGGCCCGCGCGGCCCATGAGTTCATTGCGAGATCCGACTTTATACCAAATCTGCACGGTGACAACAGGCGCCTTGGGGACCTCAACCAGGAGCACCTTCATGCCGTTTGAGAGCATGTACTCGTGGGGCTCGGTCCCGTGGGCGCTGCGGCAGAGGCTGGGAGCGAGGAAAAAAATTCCTACCAGCAGGAGGCTCACGACGTGGGGACGATGCAGGATTGGAAGGATCATACTGAACAGAAGCCCATGGCATGCTAGCAACGGGATTCTGGAACTGTCAAGGTGAGCGGTGCTGTGGCAATGGTGGCGGACAGATTTCCCAGCTGTCCACAAGCGCTGAGGATATCAGGCCCCTTACGTTTGCGCACGAACGCATCGAGCCCTCCTTGCCGCAACAAGGTTTGAAATCGAGACACCTCGCTATCCGACGGACGACGAAAACGGCTGCCGGGAAATTCATTAAAGGGGATGAGATTTACCTTGCAAGGCAGATCTCGTAGCAGTGCGATCAATCGTTGGGCATCGGCTTGCCGGTCATTGACGCCGGCGAGCAACACGTACTCGAACGTCAATCGCCGACGTGCAGTAGCGGAAACATGCCGGCATGTCCTCAACAGCGATTGGAGGGAAGCGATGCGGCTGGCGGCGGGCATTAGGAATTGACGCTGCGCTTCGGTGGTGGCATTCAGCGAGATAGCGATATTGACGCCCAGCGATGCCACCTTCTCAAGTCGAGAAACCAATCCCGCCGTCGAGACGACCAGGCGGCGGGGAGACCACCCCAAGCCCCACGATTTGTTGGTTAAGATCATGATGGCGGTCTCCAACGCCTCGTAATTGGCGAGTGGTTCTCCCATCCCCATGAAGACGAGGTTCGTGATTGGCCGGTCTCCCTCTTCCATCTCCAATTGTTCGTGGGCGGTCAGCACCTGGTCGATGATTTCATGGGCTTTCAAACTGCGACGCAGCCCCAGGGTACCGGTCAAACAGAACGTGCAGTCCAACAGGCACCCCACCTGAGTTGAGACACAGAGGGTAAGACGGTCTTCATTGGGGATCAGGACTGATTCGATCGCCATGCCATCAGCCAACGTCAGGAGCAATTTTCGCGTGCCGTCCTGAGAGGAAAGAACCGTGTGGCAGGAGGACCGGCGAATGGTCGCAATGGCGGCCAACGTTGTGCGATCGCGCAGGGAAAGGTCGGTCATTTTTCCGATGTCACGCACCCGACGCCGGTACAGCCAGCGAAGGATCTGCCCGGCCCGATAACTTGGCCACCCCAGCGAGCGAACCAGTTTTACCATCTGGGGTTCATCAAGCGAGAGCAGATTGATCAGCGACTCGGGCATCGGTAGTAGACAAGCGATCAATGGTTGCAACGAGGGCACGGCACAGCGTACCACAGACGGCGGTGGGGAAACCAATTCCGCAACTGCTTCTCTTCTGCTCCGAACTAGATATAATGCCGGCCATGAAGAATCGGCCCGCTGAGGTTGCTTGGAGATACCTCTTTCCCAATGGTTTGCTCTGCAGACAGATAGGACTCTTTGCCACGGTACTGCTAACCATAGCTGGTTTTGCCTCGGACGGTTCTTCGGCCCAAACGGGGGATAGGGAGGAGCCATCAGCTGAGTGGTGTGAGACGGCCGAAGACTGTTTCAGGGCCGCTGTCTGGCCCAAGGAGCGGCTGGAGAACACCTTGACAAAGGAACAGGTTCTCACGTTGAAACTTGAGCGGCTTCGGTGGGTGATGGAACGATTTCCAGACTCTCTGTGGGCCAAGCGGGCCCGATTGCTGGTGGGCGTGCTGCTGATCCAACGGGACCCTGCCCAGGCACGAACGAATCTCCGCGCGGTTCAGCAGGAGTTCCCAATTCTCCAAGATTATGTATGGTATTGGACCGGCGAAGCGCTGGCGGCCGCGGGGGAGGCACAGGAAGCGGCCCTGGCGTTTGAGTCCGTCTTCCAGTCCATGCCCGAAAGTAGTTTGCGCCCTCAAGCGGCGTTGCGGGCGACAGAAGCCTGGTATCAAGCCTCCAGGTGCCCGGAAGCGATTACCTGGGCGAAGAAAGCCCTCGCGTTTTCGGTCAATGAGAAGGATCCAGCCATGGCTCGCATTTGGTTTCGATTGGCGGATTGTTATGCGCGGACCAATCAAGGAGGCGAGGCCAGGGAAGCGTTGATCAGAATCTGGGTCAAGTTTCCCTTTACGGAAGAGGCAAAACGGGTGGCCCCATTGTTGGCGCAGGGGGATGATAGGCGGGAACCATGGGTGCCCAAACCGGAGGATGTCTATGCCAGGGCCCAGGCGTTGCTCGGGCAAGCGTTGCACGCGGAAGCGATCGAGGAACTCAAGCGGTTTCTTGCTCAGAATCCACCCCCGGCCCTTGCCAGCGAGGCCAAACTCAAGTTGGGTATCGCCCACGTGCGACTTAAACGGTATGAGCAAGCGCGGGAGACCTTTCAGGAACTGGCGGAAGGGCGCACAGCGCAATCCAACGACGCCCTCGTGTGGTTGGCGAGGGTGTATCTCCGCCAAGGACTTGGTGACAAACTGTTGGCGCTGAGCCGTACCATCGCCAAACGCTCTCTGTCGGCAGAGCAGAAGGGACTCATCAACCTGTTTGTGGGGATGTGGCTAGAGGATCAGGCTCAGTTCGAGGAAGCTATCGCACAGTATGGACTGGTGGCCAAGATGGGGGATCCGGCATCCCAGCGACTGGAGGCGCGTTGGCGGCAAGGGTGGGTTCTCTATCGTGTGGGGCAGTATCGTTCGGCTCTGAGGGTTTGGCAGCCGATGGTGGAACAGCCAAACGGTGACTGGGAGCCGCAGGTGCTCTACTGGATGGGGCGGGCTTCTGAATTGATCGGAAATCCTCAAGCGAAAGAGCTGTTCGAGTCGCTGTGTGAACGGTACCCATACACCTACTATTGCCAACTGGCGCGGGAGCGCCTGGGCGTCTCCGCCAACAAAACTGTGGTGGACCAGGAGGGGGCGAAATGTGACGATCAGCCGACAGCAGTAACCCCGTTACCTACAGTCGACCGGAGCGATTTGGTCACCGACGCTCGCAGGGGTCAGTGGGACAGGGAGCAAGACCCAGCCTATCGGCGGGCAGCTGAGCTCCACCTCTTGGGTCTTGAACAGGAGGCGGCGAGGGAACTTACTCAGCTGGTGGAACTCTATGCCACCAATAATGACGTTGACTCGTTGGCGTCAGTAGCTGTGCGGCTCAATGGAGTCGGGGCCTATCATGACGCCTTACGACTTGCGCGGACCAAGTTTCGCGAACAGCTTGAACGAAGAGGAGGATCGCTGGTCAATGAGGCCTTGTGGGAGGTGGCCTATCCGGTGGGACTGATTCCAACGATTACTCGACAGAACGTCGCGGGGGTCGATCCCTTTCTCGTTGCGGCCATTATTCGAGAAGAAAGCCAATACGATCGGCGGGCGGTGTCTCGGGTGGGGGCCATTGGATTGATGCAAATCATGCCGGCTACCGCTAAAGAAGTGGCACAACGTTACGGATTCCCTCCTGTAACGAGGGATGATCTCTTTGATGAGGAAACGAATGTGCGAATCGGTGTCAGGTACATTGAGCACTTGCTCGCCCGGTTTTACGGTAACCTTGTGCATGCCATCGCCGCCTATAACGCCGGTCCACTCGTCGTGCAAAGTTGGGTGGTGGCGTATCGAGGGCGAAGCGATGACGAATTTGTCGAATTGATTCCCTTCCAGGAAACGAGGCACTACGTGAAGCGGGTGCTCCGCAGCTATAAGGAATATCGCCGTCTGAACGGTCTCCGAAAGTCCCTTTCTTGACAATGGGTTGGGGAATTTCTATAGTGCGCGTCGATTGTTGTCTGATGAGCACTCTGGTGCCGTGATGTCATTGGATCGTCTCGATGCGCTGGAAGCGCGCATCAAAGATTTGGTCAAGTTGATTCAGGAGTTGAAGCGACGCAACGCCTCGCTGGAGGAGGAACTGAAAGCCGTTCGACAGCGGCTGGCCAGCCAGGACGAGCTGAATCAACGGTGGGAAAGAGAGCGCCTCGATATTAAGGCACGGATTGAGCGGGTCATCAGTGAAATCGAGATGTTAGAATGTGCGGACGAAGCTAAGGAGGTGGCCCATGAGTAGGACGGTCGAGGTCGAAATTTACGGCCAACGGTATGCCATTCGTGGCGAGGCCGATGACGAATATATCCGCCGGTTGGCCCATTATGTGGATGACCACATGAAGCGCCTGGCTGCTGGCATGAGGACGGCGACTCCGGTCAAACTGGCGGTGTTGACGGCTGTGAATCTGGCTCATCAACTGTTTGAATCCGAGAAGAAGCGACGGCAGGGGGAAGCTGACCTTGAGCGGCGCATGGAGGTCTTGATGGAGTCAATCGAGGAGCAGATTCCGACCTCACTCTTCCGCTGATCTTGTTGTTTCGCGGCCATCTCATGTTTCATCCTCCACTTCTCTGCTCGGTATTGCGATGCGAACAAGTTTCACCTTGCTTTCCCCCTAACCCTTTGTTATCGTGGAAAACAGAGGAACGAATGTTCCGGGAGAGAACATTGCGACAGGTCGATGGAAATTTTGACGAAGCAATCAGCGGAGAGGGTTCGACTTACGAGCCATTTCATAATGTTTGAGGAATCCCAAGCGAGCCAGATGAGTGCAAGCAGGTGTGTGCAAGACCGCGAAACTTTTGGGAAGTTGAGTTTCAACCAATATTCGATTCAGGTTGAGGGCGAGAAGGAAAGATTGCGGGGACGCATGGAACGGGCGTCCGACTGGTGCAAGGGAACGGCCATGACGGTGCCAGCAAACTGGTGCCGGAGAGGCCGACAATATTCCCCCGAGAAAACCCGCCTCTCAGCGGAATTGACAGGTTACAAGAGAAGCTACCTTCCAAAAAGACAAGAGTTTCGTGTGTGTGGAGGGGTATTATCTGCAGCCGGTCTGGCAAGTTGTAACGCTGGTCCATTCTAACCTGTTCTCTGTTCGGTTCTTCTCCGACCGTTCTCTCCCGCCGAACCTCGTTCGATCGTTGTAAGGTTACGGTTCATCATAACAGCTCTACTACTCAAAGGGGGCTGGGCTATCTCGGCTCCGTGGGACATGAGAGGGGGGTGAGGCGTATTTCTACGGCAATCGTCGCATATATCCTGGTAGGGATACTCGGTGCGGTGGTCGGGGTCGGCATCTTCGAGGCGATTCGTCGTCAGATGGCGGCTGCGAGACGGGTGGATCTGGAGGAACAGGCCAAGCAAATCGTCCAAAATGCTCAGCGAGAGGCAGACAGTGTGCTGAAGGAGGCAAAGCTTGAAGCCAAGGATTTGGTCTTTCAGGCGAAGGCGGAATGGGAGAAAGAGCACAGGGCTAAACTGGCCGAACTCTCCGACATAGAAAAGCGAGTGCTGCAACGGGAAGAGATTCTCGATCGCAAGCTTGCCTCGCTCGAAAAGCGGGAAAGCGAGTTGCAAAAACGAGAACAGGAACTGGCAAAACGCGAAGCTGGGCTGGCGGCAAGGGAGTCCGCCTGTGCCAAGGCTGAACGTGATCATCGCGAGGCTCTGGAACGTGTCGCCGGTATGACGGCGGAGGAAGCCAAACGACAGTTGCTCGCCGAGATGGAGGCCCAAGCGAGACTCGATGCGGCGGGTATTGCCAAACGCACCATCGAGGAGGCCCGTGAAAACGCTGAGCGGGAAGCGCGAGAAATCATCACCAATTCCATTCAGCGGGTGGTCCGGGATTATGTGTCGGAGTCGACAATCTCGGTGGTGGCGATTCCGAATGACGCAATGAAGGGGCGTATCATCGGTCGCGAGGGCCGCAACATCAGGGCGATCGAAGCGGCCACCGGTATCGATCTGATCATCGACGAAACTCCGGAAGCCGTGATTATCTCCGGGTTTGACCCGTTGCGACGTGAGATCGCCAAGGTCTCGCTCGAACGCCTGATGCAGGACGGCCGCATTCATCCGACCCGCATTGAAGAAATTGTCGAAAAAGTGAAAAGCGACATCGATAAACTGATGTACGAGGAAGCGGAAAAAATCATCTTTGAACTGGGGCTGTCCGATGTTCATCCGGAATTGATCAAGGTGTTGGGCCGGCTCAAGTATCGAACGAGTTACGGTCAGAACAATCTGTACCATGCGCGGGAGGCCGCCTATATCTGTGGCATGATGGCATCGGAGCTGGGACTGGACGTGAAATTAGCCCGTCGGGGCGCGTTGCTCCATGACATCGGCAAGGCGGTGAGCCATGAGGAGGAAGGGCCCCATGCCATGTTGGGGGCCGAGCTGGCGAAAAAATATGGGGAATCGCCCAAGGTCGTCAATGCCATCGCTGCGCACCATGAGCAGGTCGAGCCAATTTGTCCGGAGAGCGTCTTGGTGGCGGCCGCTGAGGCGCTGTCTGCGGCCCGTCCCGGGGCCAGGAGGGAAGCGCTCGAGTCCTATGTGAAGCGGCTGGAGAAGCTCGAAGCGTTGGCGTCGGGGCAAAAGGGCGTCCAAAAGGCGTACGCCATTCAGGCAGGGAGGGAAATTCGAGTGATTGTCCGCCAGGAAGATGTCACGGATGCCGAATCCTTCCAACTTTCCCGTGATTTGGCCAAGAAGATCGAACAGGAACTGACATATCCTGGTCAGATTAAGGTCACAGTGATTCGTGAAAGCCGATTTGTGGAATACGCAAGATGAGGGTGCTGTGCATCGGCGATATCATGGGCGAACCGGGGAGGCGGGCGGTCGCCCGCACCGTCCCCCGGCTGGTGGCCCAACGGCAGATCGATGTCGTGATCGGCAATGGTGAGAACGCGGCGGGCGGATTCGGCATCACGCCCGAGTTGGCCGAAGAGCTGTTCGATATGGGATTGTCGGTCATCACGACGGGCAACCATGCATGGGACAAAAAAGAAGTCTTGGAGTACTTCCCACGCCAGACACGTTTGCTGCGTCCCGCCAATTATCCTCCCGGTGTGCCTGGAAACGGGAGCGTCATCGTGGAAACAGCGGGAGGCGAGAGATTGGCTGTTCTCCAATTAATGGGGCGTGCCCACATGCCTACGATCGACTGTCCCTTCCGGACGGCGCAGCGAGAATTGCCTCGCCTGAAACAGCAGACCCCGGCGGTGATCGTCGAAATGCATGCGGAGGCAACCTCCGAAAAAATGGCCATGGGCCATTTCTTGGACGGCGATGCGACAGCCGTGGTCGGTACCCACACCCATGTGCAAACGGCGGATGAGCAGATCCTTCCCAAGGGAACGGCCTATATCACTGACATTGGGATGACGGGGCCGTTGCACGCCGTGATTGGCGTCAAAAAAGAGCTCGCCATCGAAAAGTTTTTGACCGGCATGCCGCGGCGATTCGAGGTGGCGTCGGGCCCGGTCGTCTTTTGCGGAGTCTTCCTCGAACTGGATGTACGGATAGGCAAAACACTTCACTTTGAACGGATCCGTCTGATTGATTAGTGAGAAGGAGGAAAACCCTACGGACGCTTCGTCATTGTTCGTTTCCCCCCTTGCCGGCTCGTCGAGGCGGATTCTCACTGTCTCTGAACTGAATGCGTTGGTCCGTGCCTGCCTTGAGAACGAGGTGGCTGATGTGTGGCTGGAAGGAGAAATTTCCAATCTGCGCGCTCCCGGGTCTGGGCATCTCTACTGCACGCTCAAAGATCCCACCGGCCAGATTCGGGCGGTGATCTTTCGCTCCACGGCGCTCCGACTAGGATTCGCCTTGGAAGATGGATTGCACGTCATTGGAAGGGGGCGCGTGACGATCTACGAGCCGAGAGGTGAGTATCAAATTGTCTTGGAGCAGGTGGAGCCCAAGGGATGGGGCGCCCAGCAGCTGGCGCTGGAGCAACTCAAGAAACGCTTGGCCTCCGAGGGACTGTTCGATCCGGATCGGAAAAAATCTCTGCCGGCGTTTCCTCGCACCGTGGGAATTGTGACGTCGCCGACCGGTGCCGCTGTCAGGGACATCCTCACGGTGTTGCACCGCCGGTGTCCAATTATACGGATCATACTGGCTCCTGTGTTGGTACAGGGAGAGGGAGCCGCACAACAAATCGTCTCCGCCCTTGATTCATTAAATGAACTCGGGATCGTGGATGTGATTATCGTCGGGCGTGGGGGTGGCTCGGTGGAAGATCTCCAGCCGTTCAACGATGAACGGGTCGTGCGGGCCATTGCTGCATCGTCGGTGCCGGTCGTCTCCGCTGTTGGTCATGAGATCGACGTGACCCTGGCCGACTTTGCTGCGGATCTTCGGGCTCCAACCCCCTCGGCTGCCGCCGAGGCGGTGGCGCCGGTGCTGCGTGAGGTTGTGGATCGTCTGGCCGGATGGGTGGCCCGATGTCGGCAATATCTGGTGCGCCGTTGTGAGAGCGAGCGGCGACGGCTGTGCGCGGCTCAAGCGGAGTTGGGGAATGTTCGATTTCGGGTGCTGGAAACTATGCAGCGGGTGGACGGGGCGGTGATTCGCATGCGTCAGGCCATGCACGATGCGCTGCGGCTCCAAAAGGAGCGGCTCCATGCCTTGCAGCATGAGGCCGCCGTCAAAAGCCCGGGTCCTCGTATTCGTCACGCCGTGGCCTCGGTATCGCAGTCGGCGTTGCGCCTGAAGCAGGCCATGCGTCTGTACTTGGAACAGCGGACCGGAGCGGCCCATTCTTCTCTGGCGAGGCTCTATGCCCTGAGTCCGATGGCCGTTCTGAGCCGGGGGTACAGTCTCATCGAAACGGTGCCGGAGCGTTCGGTGGTGCACGATGTCCGTCAGGTCACGGTGGGGCAGGACCTCGTGGCTCGATTGGCAAGAGGAGCGTTTCGGTGCCGGGTATCGCAAATTCTGACGGAATCACGCTGCACGGAACAGGGCGACTCGTTATACAATAAACCATCCATTTACGAAGGGGACGAACAGTGGCCGCGGTGAAATTTGAACAGGCGATGGCCCGATTGGAGGCCATTGTGGCCGAACTGGAAAAAGGTGAGTTGTCGCTGGATGAGTCACTCAAGATCTTTGAGGAAGGCGTTCGCCTTTCAAAACACTGTTTGAAGGTTCTGGAAGAGGCCGAGCGAAAAATCGAGATCTTGGTCCAGGACAAAAACGGCAAAAAACAACTCCGTGCCTTCATGGCGGGCGACGGAGAGTGGGAAGAATCCAACTCCTGACGATTCCGTCTGCTGGGCCGTCGGGCGAAGCGCTCGCGCAGCCGACCCATCATCCCCCATTCATGGGCGTCCACACACGGATTCATAAACAACGGCTTGATCAGGTGATGGTGAGCTTGGGCCTGGCGGAGAGCCGGGAACGTGCCGTGAGGATGATCCTGGCCGGCGAGGTCAGAGTGGATGGCGTGGTAGTTGATAAACCAGCCAAGGCGATCTCGCCGGCAGCTTCTATCGTTCTTGTTTCAAGCAGTTCACGGTTCGTCAGCCGCGGCGGCGAAAAATTGGCTGCGGCTCTGGATGCCGGAAGAATTGACCCACAGGGGCTGGTCTGTCTGGACGTGGGATGTTCCACCGGAGGATTCACCGACTGCCTCCTACAACGGGGGGCTAGCCGCGTGTATGCAGTCGATGTCGGCTATGGCCAATTCGCCTGGCGACTGCGGGAGGACCCCCGCGTTGTGTTGATGGAGCATACTAATGTCCGGTACCTTGCGGCGTCGGCCGTTCCAGAGCCGATTGATCTGGCCGTCATCGATGTCTCGTTTATTTCGCTCACGAAGGTGCTTCCCGCCGTGCTGCCGCTTTTGGCTTCCGAGGCGATGGTGGTTGCGTTAGTGAAGCCTCAGTTTGAAGTGGGGAAAGGCGATGTGGGACGGGGAGGAATCGTGCGGGACGAGAGGCTGCGGCAAGAGGCGGTGCGGCGGATTGTCAATTGCGCGGTCGGGTTGGGGCTGACACTCGTGACAACGGTGGATTCCCCCCTCAAGGGGAAAAAAGGCAACCAAGAGTCGTTCGTGATCGTGAAACGTGGCGAGGCCGGTCCTGCCGGTCCTGGTTGATCGGCGGCCATGATCGCCTGGATAGCCACTCATCGGAGGTGCGATGAAAGTATTGGTGACAGGGGGGGCGGGGTTTATCGGATCTCACCTCGTGGATCGGTTGGTCGAAGAGAGCCATGAAGTAATCGTTGTTGACAACCTCTCAACGGGGAAGAAGCAGCATCTGAATCGCCAGGCTGTTTTGTACAAATTGGATGTCCAGAGCAGTCGGCTGGAAAAGGTGTTTCGGAACGAGCGGCCCAGCGTCGTGTTTCACCTGGCGGCGCAGGCTAATGAACGTCGATCCATGGAGGATCCAATGCTTGATGCGCAGGTTAACATCCTGGGGACCATGAACGTGCTTCATCAAGCCGCGCACCACGGTGCGCGAAAAGTCATTTTCGCGTCATCGGGAGGAGCGATCTATGGAGAACAGGAAATCCATCCCGCGCCGGAATCGCATCCGCCCAAGCCGCTGTCCGCTTATGGAATCAGCAAGTTCTGCGGAGAACAGTACCTGGCTTACTACCAGAGAGTCAGCGGCCTTCAGGTCGTGAGCTTGCGATATGCCCATGTGTATGGGCCGAGACAACAGACCGATGGAGAGGCCGGCATCGTCGCGAGTTTTATCCAGCAGATGCTAAACAACGGACAGCCGATCATCAATGGAAACGGCCGGCAGACCAGAGACTTCGTCTTTGTGGACGACGTGGTCCAGGCCAATTTGGCCGTGATGGGCCAGGAGGTGCAGGGCATCTACAATGTCGGTACCGGTGTTGAAACTTCGATCAATGAGTTGTTCCGCCTGTTGGCCGGGTTGACCGGGGCTCCGTGCAAGGAGATTCACGGGCCAGCGAAGCCCGGTGAACCGATGCGGAGTGTGATCGATCCCTCGCGTCTCAAGCAGGATGTGGGATGGGAGCCGGAGGTGGGTTTGACGGAAGGACTCGAAAAAACTGTCGCCTACTTCCGCGGTCGGTAGGCGGTTCCGTCAACAGGTTCGACCAATGGGCTGAGCGTGACCGCGAGAAGCACGACGGCTCAATATCGCGGGATACGGCTGTCAATCTGAAGCGACCAGGCGTCGATCCCGCCGATCAGATTTTTCACCTTTGAAAACCCCTGTTGAAGTAAAAAGGCCGTGGCGTCCCCGCTCCGCATTCCGTGATGGCAATAGGCGATGATTTCATCGTCTTTATTCAATTGATCCAGCGAATAGGGCAGGGTGCCGAGGGGGATCAAGATCGAATTGTCCAGCTTGGCGAGCGCGTGTTCCCACGGCTCACGCACGTCCAAGAGCACGAGCTTATCCCCCCTGTCGAGTCGTACTTTGAGTTCTTGAGGAGTGATGACATAGTTCATCGCTGCTTCCCTCCTTGTCGATCGGAACAAATCATATGCGACGGCGAAAATGGCTGTCAAATTGAGGCCCCATTCCTTCGCTCGGCAAGGTGAAAGGGCATCCATGCTACCGCGCGTCCGAGACTGGTCCGGCGCGTCCGAGACCGGTCCGGTTTGAATGGTGATGCCTTCGACTCTGGTCCCCTCGGCGGTCTAGTGCGCTAGAGGGCTGAAGAAGGTTCTACCGTCCATCGCCCCTGTCGTCCCGGCCGCTTCAGGGCTTCAGACAAGATCGCCAGAAAATCAGCGCGAGCGATCGTTTCGGCTCCAAACCGCCGCATGTGAGGAGAGTCCTGCTGACAGTCCATCAACAGGAACTGCCAAGTTGCCAATTGCCGCACCAGCGTGACCATCGCGACCTTTGAAGCATTGTCGACCAGGGTGAACATCGATTCGGCGAAGAATGCTCCACCGATCGCCACTCCATAGAGCCCTCCGACCAACCGACCATTGAGCCATGTTTCAGCGGAATGGGCATAGCCCAGCTCGTGCAAGCGTGTGTAGGCCTCAATCATCTCGGGGGTAATCCAGGTGCCACCTCCAGGGTATTGTGGGCGGGGACCAGCACAACCTGCCATCACCGAACGAAAGTCGGTATCGAACGTCACGGAGAAGGACCCGTGCCGCACGGTGCGTCGGAGGCTGCGCGGCACGTGGAGTTTGGATGGAATGAGCACGGCTCTTGGATCAGGCGACCACCAGAGAATGGGTTGGCCTTCGTTGTACCAGGGGAAGATGCCATGTCGATAGGCCTCAAGCAGCCGCTCTGGCCGCAAATCACCTCCCATGGCCAAGAGACCGTCGGGGGAGGCCAGCTCGACGGGTGGGAATCGAAGGTTATGAGCCGACAGTCTCACTATCATAGCCTTGAGGCCGGGACCGGGCGGAGAAGAGCAGATCCCTCCTTTTCTTACCCTTGTCCCTCTCCGCTGGCAGCCACGATCGGCTTAAACATGGGATCGGCGTCCAGCACGGCCTTAAGGAGTTCCGTATGGAGGAAGTACCGCCATACCATCTCGTCCTGCTCATGTTTGTCGGCGATCTGGTCAAACCATTGTTTGGCTTCCGTCAGATGATGGAGCAACTTCGCCTTATCTCCATAGTTCGGCATGAAGATCATGCAGTAGGCCATGGTGTATTCGGCCAAGAACTTGTCGATCGGTAGCTCGGCCAGCGTCAGGGCTGCCTCAGCGTCCGAATAGGCTTTGACACTGTCGGGATCGTGCAACACCCGGTTCCACGCGACTTTGTTGATGCGTGACCAGGCGAGTTGGAGCAGAGCCTCGACCTTTTGAGGCCGGTGGTGGTCCGGAATATCTCGGACCAGGGCCTCGAAAGTCTGGATCATGGGGAGCTGGTCGTTGTTCCACCGGTAGGCGATCCCCAGCCGGAATCGATTATCCAACAGTTCAGGGTGGAGACGAGACAAGGTTTCCATAGCCGGCAGCATTCGGTAGAGAAGATCCGCCGGGGTTGGATCCGTCAAGCCTCCCATCTCCATGGTGCTCGCCAGTTCCACTCGGCCAGCCGCTGAATAAATGTTCCAGTAAAACTCATTGAGGAGGCGGGCCAGGGCAGGGGTCTTAACAATCACGTGATGCCTCTCCGCAGCCTGCTGCAGCAGCGCGGAGTAGAGGTGTTTGGATAAAATCGTCAGGGCCTCGGTATGGTTGGGATCAATGATCAGGACGCGGTTGAGCAGTGCGACTCGGTCGCGCAACTCGGGAAACGACGCCGCCCTGACTGCTGCAGCGGTCAACGTGCCTGGTTGATCCTGGGGACCCCACCACGCCAATGAGCTTGGGAGCGCACGGCTTTTTTCTGTTGCGAAGGGGATGATCTCGGGCGAGGGTCCGGCGCTGTCGGGTCTTTGAGGAACGGGACGGAGCACGACGGCACGATCCTCGGCGAATCCGTATCTTTTGAGTCCGGAGAACATGACCCATTGGGTGGTCACGGACTTCAACGCTCCTCTGGCCCGCTTCACCGTGTTCGTCCACCGTACTGTGCCGGGAGCATAGGTGACGGGAGCGGTCAAGGGATCCAGGTAGTGAACTGTCATCTCGACGACGGTGGCCGGCACACTGAGGATTGGGCCGTCCGGCGTGAGCCGAAATGAACCGTTGGGAATGCGTCTGGTAGCCGTGGGGGTCAGGTGGAGTCCGCTTCCAGGAGGAGTGAGCCCGATCACATCCATCACAAAGGCGGAGGCAGGAAGCTCTGGCAGGTCATCTCCATAAAACACCAGCGGGCCCGTACTGGGCCAGAGGACGTCCATGCCACGATCCGTCCGCTTGAGGAGGTGGGTATGGGAGTGCGCCATCTCCTGCCAACATTGCTCATAGAGGGATACGTGTGACACCGAGGAACCTTGTTGCGATTCCGTAAGCCGTCGATACTGGCAGGAGAAGTCTAATCTGCCGAACGTGACGCGATCGCCCTGCGAAATTGCGGTGGCATAGGCAAGCACGGTCTGAATGGCGGCCTTCTCGGCCAGCCCCTGTTTCTTCTGAGAAGGGGACGCTGCCGACGCAGCCATGTCAAAACCGACGACGGTGCTGATCCCACAAATCCAGGCAACTAATATCGGCCATCGTTGGGTTGTGCTCATGAGAACAGTCCTTCTGTTGCGGTATATGGATTGTACATGTTTGGTCATGTTGAGGAACGTGATTGGCTTTTAACCGTACCACAAACTCGTTGAAAGCCGGTAGAGGGAGGCGGTCGATTCAGCCAACGAGTGATCACCGGCGGACAGCCGCCAGAATTTTCTCTCGCATCAGGGCACGGTCGTGGGCTGAAAGAACCGGCGCGGGAATGTGGCGGCAGAGGGAAACGGTCTGGCGAAGGGAGGCAACAAACTCCTCGCATCGAGGGCAGGTTCCCAGATGTTGACGGATCTCCTGGCAAACCTGGCGTGGCAGCTCGTCGTCGATAAAAGCCGACAAGGCACGAAGAATGCGGAGGCAGCGCCCTGAGCGATGGCGATGGGGCTCGGGGGCGGAACGAGAAGGATGGTTAGGCGTCTGGCGCTTGGGCATGGTGGTCGTCTTCACTCAGAATCTG
>JANDJC010000038.1 GCA_024331045.1 Nitrospira sp. | reverse complement strand
TCGACATTCAAGCCGAGAACCGGGACATCGATCTGCCGGCCTTGCAAACGATCCACAAGCACAAGACCGGCATGTTGATCCGCGCGGCGGTCCGGATGGGGGCGATCGCCGCCGGGGCGACCGACCGGCAGCTCGATGACCTGACCGCCTACGCCGAGGACATCGGCCTGGCCTTTCAGATCGCCGACGATGTGCTGAACGTCACCGGCACGCGCGAAGAGTTGGGCAAGAATCCGAATACCGACGCGGAACGGGGAAAGAAAACCTATCCCACGTTCTACGGCGTGGATGGCGCCAGACGATTGGCGGACGACTGTGTGGAACGGGCCGTCGGGCGGCTTTCGTCCTTTGGGCCGACCGCCGATCCGCTCCGCGAGATCGCCCGCTACATCACCGCTCGCAAGCACTAGGAGCGACCTGTCCGATGCCTGGGATTTCGATGCGTGACCGGCTCCATCCTGACGGACCGTCTCTGCGATGAACGCTCTCGTCACCGGCGCAACAGGGTTTGTAGGGGGCGCGGTGGCTCGCGCGCTCGTGCGAGCCGGCTACGAAGTCCGGGTATTGACCAGACCCCACGCTGACTTGCGCAATCTCGATCGGCTGCCGGTCGAACGAGTTGTCGGCGACCTGCGCGATCCCGCCTCGCTCCGAGCGGCGCTCAAGGGATGCCAGCACCTCTACCATGTCGCGGCCCACTACGCGCTCTGGGCCAAGAACCCTTCCATCTTTTACGACGTCAACGTGACCGGTACCGTCAATCTTCTGGAGGCCGCGCGCGACGTCGGCACGGAGCGCATCGTCTATTGCAGCACCATCGGGGCCATCGGCTTACCTCCGGACGGAGGGCTGGGTACCGAGGAGACGCCCGTGTCGCTTTCGCAAATGGCGGGACATTACAAACGATCAAAGTATCTCGCCGAGCAGGAAGTCCTTCGTCTTGCCAGGGAGGGGCTGCCGGTCGTGATCGTCAATCCGAGCGCGCCGGTTGGAGCGGGGGACGTAAAACCGACCCCGACCGGGCAAATCATCGTCGATTTCATGAAAGGCCGCATGCCGGCCTACATCGAGACGGGCATGAACATCGTGGACGTGGACGATGTGGCGCAAGGCCACTTGTTGGCCATGCAAAAGGGGCGGGTCGGCGAACGATATATTTTGGGCGGCAAGAATCTCCTGCTGCGCGAGGTGTTCGAGATTCTGAGTGCCGTGACGGGTATAAAGGCCCCCTGGCTCAAGTTGCCGCGCCTGGCGGTGCTGCCCCTGGCTTACGTCAATCATTGGGTCGCCAACATGACCGGCATCCCGCCGCGGATTCCGCTCGAAGGGGTCAAGATGGCCAAGTACAAGATGCACTATGACTGCTCCAAGGCCATCCGTGAACTCGGCATCCCCCAGACCCCTCCCGAAGTCGCAATCGAAAAGGCCGTGCGGTGGTTCAGGGACCATCGTTACGTGTAATGCGGGATCCGTTATGAGGAGGAATTAAGTGTGACGCACGACCGTCTCCCTCTTCGCTCCTGCGCCGACCTTGCAGCAGCGGGGAGAGCATGGTACCGTTCCGCCGACTGTTTATGACTCGTGATCCTGAGTGAACTCAACGGATTGACTCCAGGCGGGGCTGTCACCTCTGACGATCGATGGACTTCATTCTCCTGTTCCTCAAGACCGTGGCCTTCCGGCCCTACGTGTTTGTCTTCTTGGCTACCTTTCTCTATGCCGGCACGCAATTGCTCGGCTGGAGCCGTACCTGGCGCTTTTGGCTGATCAGTTGGGTCACGGCGTTCGTCTGCGAATACGCCTCGACGCGCACGGGCATCCCCTTCGGCTGGTACTTCTACACAGGCTCTACCAGAGGGCAAGAACTGTACATCGCCAACGTGCCGTTCATGGATTCGATCTCGTTCAGTTTTCTCCTCTATGCCGCCTATTGCGTGGCCCTGTGTCTTCTGTTGCCCGCTGGCGGATACTCGCTTCTTGGGCGTTTCAGGTTGAAACAGCTTCGCTTCAACGAGCACACCCGCACCGGCCTGCCCGTGCTGGCCCTGACCGTGTTTCTGTTCATGTTCATCGACATGGTAATCGATCCCGTCGCGCTGCGCGGCGACCGGTGGTTTCTCGGCAAGATTTACTACTACCCCGACCCTGGCGTTCACTTCGGCGTGCCGTTTGCCAACTATGTCGGCTGGGCGGTCGTCGGAGCCCTGTCCCTCGCCGTCTATGTTCCGATTGACCGTCGATTGCCACCGCTCAACCGCTCCGACTCGCCGACTTCCCGCCTGCTCCTGGGCGTGGGGCTCTATTACGGCGTCCTGTTCTTCAATCTAGGCGTCACCTTCTGGATCGGCGAATGGTTCATGGGAGCCAGCGGCCTGCTGATGCACCTGCCGGTTCTGGGGCTGCTGATCCATCGGGTCGTGGAATTGCCGTTCACATTCTCCTCTTCCTATGGCGATGCCCCGGCGAAACACTGACGGACGTCATTCGCAGTCGGACATGATTCTCTGTATGATGTGAAGGGTGAAGATGTTCCGGCACAAGAATGGAGCCACGGTGGTCGCCCTAGCTTTTATGGGCACCATGACCATAGTCGGAGATGTTCCCCGTCGTGGAGCCTGGCACCCACCGCTTGTCCAGGCGGCCGACAAGACCGACAAGCCGGTCCAACATGTCGTCGGCACCGTCTCGTCCATCGATCAGAAACGCCTCGTCGTCACGACATTCAAGGGCCAAACCATCTCGGTCAAACTGACGAAACAGGTGCGCTACAAGGATAAGACGAACCCGCAATCCAACCTCCCGCCGGCCGTCGGCGACCGGGTGATCGTGGAGGCCGTTCGTAACAACAAAATCCTGACTGCCAAGGTCATTCACTATTCACCCATGAACCAACCGCCGCTACAGCCGGAATAGCCGTCGCCATGGCCATCATCCGTTTCTTCCACCTCTCGCAAGAGTCCTTCCGACAAGGAGGGCTTCGCAATACCGTTCTACGAATCCTGATCACGGGCGTGGCGGTGTTTCTCGCCGTGGCGACCGTCCCAGGGCTGGAGGTGGAAAATCTCTCTGCCGGGATTGCAACGGTCCTCGTACTGACCATTCTCAACGTGATTGTCCGACCGATTCTTTTGCTGATCACCCTGCCGCTGATCGTGTTCACGCTAGGCCTGTTCCTCGTCATCCTCAATGCTTTGTTGCTGGCATTGACGGCCTTCTTGGTGAAGGGTTTTACGGTCTCTGGCTTTTGGTCCGCAGTCGGCGGGGCGCTGGTCATCAGCATCGTGACAACCGTGCTCAACCATTTGACCGTTGACCGTCACCCACCGCCCCCTTTCCCACCCGAGCCCGGCCGCCCTCTTAAGGTCATCAATCCTGAGTAAGCCGCCCCAGAACCTGGCAACTGACCGATAGAGGCCCGATCTCACGCCCTTCTTCCTTCGTACAGTCCCATCCCAGCCAGCGCCCCGGGAATCCTGTTCGGATACAACGAGCCTTTCTCGCAACCGACACCTCTTACATCTATCCCACCGTCATGACTATCCCGCCGTCACGACTGTGCCCACCGTCATGACTGCCTCCACCGCCACCACTGTCCACGATGTCCCAGCCTTCGGCTTGACGGGACTGTCTTCCCGACGGTAGGGTACAGCCTCCGTGGCTCTCGTGCCTCTTCAAGGAGAACCCCAATTGACAGGGACATGTTCACGCCATTGCATGTAGACATCCATCCAAGACGATGACCGCACTGCTCTGGACGATCGCCATTGTGGGGATCCTTCTTCTGATCGGGCTTGCCCTATACTTGCTCTTTCCCCGCAAGTATCAATCCGCGGAATCCGTCGCCACGTCCTATGATAACTGGACCAACGACGGCATCCTTGAGTTCTACTGGGGCGAACATATCCATCTAGGACACTATGGCTCGCCACCCCGCAAAAAAGATTTTCGCCAAGCCAAGGCAGACTTCGTCCATGAAATGGTCCGATGGGGCGGCATCGATCGGCTGCCTCGCGGTTCGACCCTATTGGACGTAGGCTGCGGCATCGGCGGCAGCAGTCGTATCCTCGCGCGGGACTATGGTTTCGCGGTCACCGGTATCACATTGAGCCGCCAGCAAGTTAGGCGGGCCCAAGAGCTGACCCCTCCGGAGATCAATGCTCGGTTTCAGATTGCCGATGCCCTGGCGCTTCCGTTTCCCGACGCCAGTTTCGATGTCGTGTGGTCGGTTGAAGCAGGTCCCCATATGCCGGACAAGGCCCAATTCGCCCGCGAGCTTGTGCGGGTCCTGAAACCGGGCGGCATTCTGGTTGTCGCCGACTGGAATCAACGAGACGCCCGCCGGACTCCGCTCAACTTTTGGGAGCGGCTTGTGATGCGGCAACTGTTGGATCAGTGGGCCCATCCAGCCTTTGCCAGCATTGAGGAGTTCTCGGAATTACTGGAGGCCACAGGACTTGTCGCAGGCCATGTCACCACAGCCGATTGGACCGCCGAAACCATCCCCTCCTGGCTTGATTCCATTTGGCAGGGAGTGGTCCGTCCAGAGGGGATCGTCCGCTTCGGCCTGATCGGGGTGATCAAATCCTTACGAGAAGTGCCCACCTTTCTGTTGATGCGATTGGCTTTTGGGACAGGACTCTGCCGCTTCGGCATGTTCCGGGCAGTGCGGGCCGATGTCCCAACAAGCCGGGTCCTATCCGCGCAGGCGGAAGACAGACTCGTCCGATCGTGAGCATCGCCGACCCGCTCGCTCGCCGACACGCCGGTGATGAGTCTTACGCCGGCCATGACATTGGGGCGGCGACGCCTTGCTCTTGCCCCACCAGCACCGTCATCACCTCCAACGTCGAATCGATTCGGCCATGGTCCTGAGCCCCGCCGCAGGCCGGCCGAGTTCCGACAGACAGGCCCGGCAGAGACAGGTGTCATGCGACGCCTCACATGGAGGGGCGTCTCGTTTGTCGGATGGGATGGACAGGTCGAAACACCAACAGGAGCCCTTTCCAGCAACCAGTCCGCACTCGTTCGGTTGCTCACACAGGGGGCAGACGGTGGGATCGTGGGGGGTCTTGTTCATGGGATCGCCCCGGCCAGTTGACGGCGGACGTGCCGCGCCGCTTCGACCATATTGGTCAACGCCGCCTCAACTTCCGGCCAGCCTCTGGTCTTGAGCCCACAATCGGGATTGACCCATAGCCGCTCGGCCGGCACGACACGGCTGGCCTTGAGCAAGAGGTCCGCCATTTCCTCCTTGGCCGGCACACGCGGCGAATGGATGTCGTACACGCCAGGCCCGACCTCGTTTGGATAGTGAAAGCGGACGAAGTCGCCCAGCAGTTCCATCTTCGAGCGGGAGGTCTCGATCGAAATCACGTCGGCGTCCAGGTCCGCGATCGCGTCAAGGATATCCCCGAACTCTGAATAACACATGTGGGTGTGGATCTGCGTCTCATCCCGGACTCCGGCCGTAGCCAATCGAAACGACTCCACCGCCCAACGGAGATATCCGTGCCACTCACGGCGGCGAAGAGGCAGCCCTTCACGGAACGCCGGTTCATCGACCTGGATCATCGCAATGCCGGCCCGCTCCAGATCGAGCACCTCGTCGCGGAGCGCCAGGGCGATCTGGCGGCAGGTTGCTTCGCGCGGCTGGTCGTCCCGCACGAAGGACCATTGGAGGATCGTGACGGGTCCCGTGAGCATCCCCTTGACCGGTCGAGACGTGAGCGACTGCGCATACTTTGCCCACTCCGCGGTCATGGGACGAGGCCGCGCGACGTCACCAACAATCACCGGCGGTTTGACGCAACGGGACCCATAACTTTGCACCCAGCCCTGTTCGGTAATGATGAAGCCATCCAATTGCTCGCCGAAATATTCCACCATGTCGGTCCGCTCGAATTCGCCATGCACCAGCACATCAAGCCCCACCGCTTCCTGCTTCTGAATACAGCGGCGGATCTCATCTTTAAGAAACGCTTCGTACTCCGCCTGCGTCATCCGTCCGATCCGCCAGGCGGCCCTCGCTGCCCGCACGGCTTCGGTCTGAGGAAACGATCCGATCGTGGTCGTGGGAAACGGTGGAAGGTTGAAGCGAGCCTTTTGTTTCGCGGCGCGAACTGGATAGGGCGAGTGGCGCCGCATCATCGAGTCAGTCACCGCCCGCAGGCGATCCCGCACGATGGAATTTCTGGCCAATGGAGATGTGGCCCGTTCCACCTTCACCCTGCGGGATTCCTCAAAGAGGAACCCAGTCGGGCTGGCCGATTCGGCGGCGTTGGCTAGAGCCCGCACTTCAGCTAGTTTTTGCTCCGCGAAGGCGAGCCAACTTCGGACACCATCTGCTATTTTTCTCTCTTGACGAACATCGACCGGCACATGGAGTAACGAACAGGATGGCGCGATCAATACCCGATCAGCCCCCAACCCCAAGACCGCGCGGCGGACCATCGCATGGGCGGCATCGAGATCGGCTCGCCAGACATTTCGGCCATCAATCACTCCCAAAGACAGGCTCATCGAGGGAGGCAGTGCGGCCAAGACCTGATCCAACTGTTCGGGCGCCCGAACCAGATCAACGTGCAAGGCCTCGCAACCGGAAGCCACAGCGATCGAGAGATTGTCTTCGAGCGCACCAAAATAGGTGGTCAGCATCAACTTGGGACGGTTGCTATTTCCCGTCAACTTGGGCAACGCCAGGCGGTAGACCTCCTTCGCCCGAGGATCGAGGTCAAGCACCAGGCAGGGTTCGTCAAGTTGCACCCAGCGCACCTGTTGCTCAGTCAGGACATGGAAAAGCTGTTCGTACACCGGCAGCAGCCGATCCAACAGATGAAGGGTGGTCCACTCCTTCGCATTTCCCACCATTTTCGATAGCAACAGAAACGTCACAGGGCCCAGGACCACCGGCCGAGGATCAATGCCAAGGGACCTTGCCTCTCCCAGTTCCGTGAGCAGTTTCGACGCATCAAGGGAAAACCGCTGAGCTTGCTCAAGCTCCGGCACGATATAGTGGTAGTTGGTATCGAACCACTTGGTCATCTCCAAGGCCAGCACATCGATACCAGTTCCCCGATCCTGAAGCCCCCGCGCCATGGCAAAGTACCGGATCAAAGGATCGGCAATCTTCTGATACCGTGGCGGCACGGCGCCGAGGGTCACGGCCATGTCCAACACATGGTCGTAGAGCGAAAAGTCACCGATGGGGATCAGATCGATGCCCGCCTCCTTCATCGCGACCCAATGACGGCATCTCAACTCGGCGGCGGTCCGGCACAGTTCGTCCGCCGTGCGCCGACCAGCCCAATAGGCCTCCAGCGCCTTCTTCAATTCGCGGGACGCTCCGATCCTGGGGTAGCCAAGACACGTGGCAAGAACTGACATCTGAGCAACTCCTTTCATTGACGACAGACCTTTGCCCGGACACCACGGCGCTCATCAGAACGTTTCGTCGAAGGTGACTTCTCCCGTCACGCCCACTTGATAGGCCGACACCCGCCGTTCAAAAAAGTTGGCGAGTTCCTGTACATCCTGAAGATCCATAAAGGGGAATGGATTCCTCGCTCCGAATCGGGGCCGACAGCCGATCGCCGCCAGTCGTTGATCCGCCACACACTCCAGGTATTGTCTCATGTCGCGCAGCGAGAGACCGGCGATGCCCTCGCCCAACAGATCCTCCGCAAACATCGTTTCGCATGCAACGGCCTCTTCGACCACGCGACACATGTCAGCCTCGAACCTCTCATCGAACAGCTCCGGTTCCTCGCGCCGCACCTGCGTGAGGACTTCGAACGCAAAGGCCATGTGGGCACTTTCGTCGCGAAACACCCAGTTGGTGCCGCCGGCCAAGCCATGCAGGAGACCGCGCGACCGCAAAAAGTACACGTAGGCGAAGGCGGCGAAGAAAAACAGACCCTCGACACAAGCAGCGAAACAAGCGAGATTTCTGAGAAACAGGCTCCGCTTCTCGCGGGAGTCCAGCCTGTCGAGTCCATGGATCGCGTCGATCCAGCGAAAACAGAAGTCCGCCTTTCGACGGATGGACGGAATGGTCTCCACGGCGGCAAAGGCGGCGAAGCGCTCGTCCGGATCGGCCACATAGGTATCGAGCAGGGTCAGATAAAACTGCACGTGCAACGCTTCTTCGTAGAGTTGACGCGAGAGATACATGCGCGCCTCTGGCGCGTTGAGGTGCTTATAGAGGCTGAGCACCACAT
Organism: Nitrospira sp.; assembly: GCA_024331045.1. GTDB lineage: Bacteria > Nitrospirota > Nitrospiria > Nitrospirales > Nitrospiraceae > Nitrospira_D. The sequence goes on along the minus strand of JANDJC010000038.1, from coordinate 17,095 downwards.
TGTTGGCGACGATAGAATCGCCCGTGGCGAAGAAGGCCACCAGCCGCTGCACCAGGTGGCGCTCCGCTTGGCTCATCCTCGATCGCAAGTCGCTCAGATCGGTTGAAAAGTCCACTTCCTCGACCGTCCAGGTGTTCTTGATGGCGGCGCGGTACATCTCATAGAACACCGGATAGGTCATGGGCCTGAGGGTCAAACAGAGGCCCGGATCAAGCAGCCGCGCCGGTCGTGTCACCTGGCTCATTGGCAGGCCTCGCAAACATCGGGGTTTTCAAGCGAACAGGACACGGCCGTCACCTCCGAATTCGAAGACGGAGGGGAACCTCCTGGCGCTTCCTTTGCTGACGCCCCCTTCGATCTCCCCGACATGCCGGCCTCCACTGTGGCCTTGGCGATCGTCGTCGCTGGTCGTGACCGCAGATAATAGGTCGTCTTGAGCCCCTTCTTCCAGGCATAGAAGTACATGCTCGACAATTGGCCGATAGTAGGACTCTCCATGAACAGGTTGAGCGATTGGCTCTGATCGATGAAGGGGCCCCGCTCTGCCGCCATATCAATGAGCGACCGCATGGGGATTTCCCATGCTGTTCGATAGACGGCTCGCAGATCGCTCGGCAGTTCCTCGATCCCTTGGACCGAGCCTTCCGTCAGTTTGAGCTTCGCGCGGATTGACTCATTCCAAAGTCCAAGCCGTTTGAGATCCGCTACCAGATAGCGGTTCACTTGAAGAAAATCGCCCGACAGGGTCTCACGCTTGAACAGGTTCGACACCTGTGGCTCGATGCACTCGTAGCACCCGGCAATCGACGCGATGGTCGCGGTGGGGGCAATGGCGATCAACAACGAATTGCGCAAGCCGTGCTCCTTGATGCGGGCCCGGAGCTGCTCCCAGCGATCAGACTCCTTCGGCGCAACACCCCACAGATCGAACTGAAGTTCGCCACGGGCCGCCCGTGTTTCTGAAAACGCCGGGTGGGGCCCTTTCGCAACGGCCAATTCCACCGAAGTCGAAAGGGCGTGATAGTACACCTCTTCGGCAATGCGAGCCGACAGGTTCCGCGCCGGAGGCGCGTCGAACGGCCATCCCATCTGAAAGAACACATCCTGTAACCCCATGACGCCCAGCCCCACCGGTCTCCACCGGAGGTTCGACGATTGAGCCGAGGGAACCGGATAGTAGTTGAGATCAATAACGCGATCGAGTTGCCGAACAGCGCACCGCACGGTCCTGGCTAATTTCTCAAAATCGAACAACACCCTCCCCCCGCTACCCGCCATGGTATGCCGCGCCAGATTGATCGAACCCAGGTTGCAGACCGCCGTCTCGTCCCCCGACGTCACCTCGATAATTTCGGTGCAGAGATTGGACAGATGCACCACGCGACCAGGGAGCGCCGTTTGGTTGCAGGTCCGGTTGGCCCGATCCTTAAACGTCATCCAGCCATTGCCAGTCTGCGCAAGCGTGCGCATCATGCGCGCGTAGAGCTCGCGGGCTTTGACCGTCTTGACCGCGAGACCGGCCTGCTCAGCCCACAGATAGGCCGCATCGAATTCGTCTCCGTAGAGGTCCGGCAAGTTCGGCACGGTCTTGGGATCGAACAGGCTCCACATACCATCCGCTTCTACCCGTTTCATGAACAGGTCGGGAATCCAATTGGCGAGATTCAAATTATGCGTCCGTCTCGCTTCGTCACCCGTGTTGTCGCGCAGTTCGAGAAACTCCTCGATGTCGGCATGCCACGGCTCCAGATACACACAACAGGCGCCTTTGCGCTTGCCTCCTTGATTGACCGCGGCAACCGAGGCATCGAGCGTTTTGAGCCACGGCACAATACCATTGGAGTGGCCGTTGGTTCCGGCAATCAACGACCCCCGCGATCGAACCCGATGGTAGGCCAGGCCGATGCCTCCAGAAAATTTCGACAGGAGTGCCACATCCATGTACCGTTGATAAATGCGGTCGAGCGAGTCTTCCGGTGAATCGAGCAGAAAACAGCTCGATAACTGCTCGTGTATGGTGCCGGCGTTGAACAAGGTCGGAGAACTGGGAAGGTACTCCAGCGAGGAAAGCGTCTGATAGAGCTCCACCGCCTCCGACACCGTTTCGGCCAAGGCGCAGGCCACGCGAAGAAAAAACTGCTGCGGCGTCTCAATCACCAACCGCGAGACGGGGTGTTTCAACAAGTAGCGGTCATAGAGGGTGCGGAGACCGAAGTATTCGAATTCCCGGTCGCGCTTAGTATCAATCGTATCATTGAGCTTCCTGGTGTGCTGCGCCACGAAGCCAAAGAGACGGTCGTTGACCAATCCCAGTCGATGCCCGGCGGCGATGGATTGAGAAAAGGCATGGATCTCCTGATTCCGCACCTCCTTGTCGATGTAGGTGGCCAGCAGGCGCGCGGCGAGCTTGGAGTATTGCGGCTCCTCCACGATCAAGGCGGCGGCCGTCTGGATCGACAGCCGGTCGAGTTCGCGGGTCGTCGCGCCGTCGTAGAGGCCGCTGATGGTTTTGGTCGCCACCCGCAGTGGATCGACATCCGACAAACCTGTGCAACACCGTTCCACGGCACGGACGATCTTCATGACATCAACCGGCTCCGTCGAACCGTTACGCTTGGTCACCCGCATCGTCCGTTGCGGTCGTTCGTCATCAGGGGGAGGGGTGGACAGCACAGAGGACGTCGGAGCAGCAAGCTTTTGTGCCGCGAACTGTTCGCTGAAACCATCGTTTGCGCTTGTGTTTGCACTTGTGTTTGATTGACTGGCCATGAACAATCCTCCTCCCTCGGTCAATCCGAAATAATGATGAATGGTTGGACCCCGCGAGGAACGAGGCGGCACGAGATGCGCACGCTCCACGACGTACTAGGCCGACTTCTACCCCCGCGGGTACGAAACAGCGCCTCTGATGGATAGGAAACGGCCGTGAGATCGGAACGGAGAAGAAAGAATGAAGGGGTTCCGCGCCAACTCAGACCGACCGCCCTCCCTCGAGGCGTCCAGGTCAAACCGGTTTCGGTTGTCTCTCCGTCGCCGGGTGCTGGCAGGTCTTCGGGCTCACGAGCGTGCCGGCTTCCGCCGGTTTCCTTCCCCACGACTTCCCAGCCTTGAGGGCCAGTGTTTTCCGTGTGGAGTCGTTCTCGCTGACCGCTGCGGGGCAGCCCCGGATTCGCACCGGGTTCCCTCTTCGTCACCGACGAACGTCGGTGAACCAGCACGGCGGGAGTCTAGAAGGGCACCTCCCTCTTGTCAAGGGGGAGCTGTACGCCGATTCCTCGGCAGAAGGCCGAATACGGACAGCACATGGGCCGATTTGCTCAATCAGTACGAGCAGAGCCAGGCGGAGGAGCCCCGCGTTCGCCCGCGGCTCTGACGACAGGATCCAGGTTAAACGCGATGCTGATGCGGGGCGTAGTTCCTGTGTAAACGTTGACGGCATGGAACAGCCACCCGGGGAACAACAGACATTGGCCTGAGGAAGGGGTAAAGGACACGCTGGTGCCGGCATCATGGAGTTCAGGCGTTTTGTACCGAAGATACGGAGCCAACATCCGCGGCAAACACCCTCGTGGATCGAACAGCCGCAACTCGCCGCCGCAGGAGCCGCTCGAACTGTCACCTGCATCGACGTAGTACACACCGGACCAAAAGCTGCCAGGATGGGCATGGGCGGCATTGCTGCCCCCCTTGCGATGGACATTGGCCCACACCTCCGCCACCTGCCACTCAAGCCTTCGCTCGCCCCCTCCGGTCTCATCCGCCAGCTCCGTCATGTGCGAAACGACCCCCATGACCCGTTCGAGCAGCTCGCGCAACGGCGGTCCGGCCCATTCCAACATGGCAAGATCGTGCGGCGATGACCAACCGACCACTTCGGGGTCGGTATGGGCTGGATGCGTCGCTTCCCGCTCCAGGATGGCGCGTGACAGGTCGGCATTGAGCCGCTCGTGCTGGTCGACGGTGAAAATGAGAAGTGGTGTGGCAAACAGCGGAGCGATCGATATTTCAATCGCGCCGGAGGGAACAGAGGCGGCAACCATCGATGGGTCATTCGCCATGGGCGCTCACGTCTCCTCTTGTTTCAGTAGACTGCTCTTGCACGGCCTGCTGTGGCAAGGCGCGCGATTTCATCTGCCAACTCTTCCGAATCGGCAGTTTGGTGCGGTTTCTTTCTCACGCGACCGCCACTCTTCTCTGCCGATTCGTGAAAGGGGCGCCCGCGGAGCCTTGGATCTCGCGGGCACGCACTCTATGGTTCGGCATAGCCGATGTCAAGCACGGACCTGCCCAAGGAGTGCTCAAGGGGAAGGAGCGGAAACCTGTCTGGGGGACCGCACCCTTTCATTTCGTGTCTTTTCACACGCCAATCGATCAGCCCCGCCAGATCCGAGCAGGTCAGGCTCCCCACTATCGAGGAGCCAAAGAAGTAGCTATTCTTTCTCGTTCCGGCTACAATGCGGGCTCGGTGAGCACTTCATGACGACGCAGCCTCTTCGGACTAAACCGACCCCCGAAACTCAACTCCAACGCGTACTCAACACCGCGCTGAACGACATGGCAGCCGAGGCGGTCTTGGCCGCGGTCTTTCACCACGACAACGGCCCCCTCGTCGAACGGGCCTCGCGCGGATTTACCCCCCGGGACGTTCAGGCCATTCTCCGCACCTTGTCGGCGTTCGGCACGACCATCCCCGTCCCTGGCACACCGGACGAAGAAACGGGTCGAACCATTCGCCTGCGCTTGATTACCCCCAGTGCCAAATCGTTGTTGGCCGTCCCCCTTCGCCATTTTCAACGAATATACGGTTATCTCATCATTGGCAGAAAAGAAGGCGCGGTGTTTTCCAAAAAGGACAAAGTTTTGTTGGAGCAAACCGCGGATGGCATCACTAAAACACTAGAGCGCGAAGGCCTGTTCAACACCGACGTACTCCTCAGCCGCCCCTATGTCCTCCAGGAGCCGGTAGCGGCTGGAGCAGAGATGTTTCCGCCTCCGACCCGGCACTTTTCTCCCGAACTGCAAACCAAGATCGAAGCCGTGCTGATGGAGGCCGGTCACCTCGTTCCCTTTGATCGAGCCTGGGCCTGTTATTACGACCCCTTGGCCGGCAACGTGGAGGTGTTGGGCATTGTCGGCGATGTCAAACCCGACCCCAAGGATACCAAGAAAGACCTCAAGCCGGGTCAACGGTTGACACTGGACAGCTCCGCCGCCGGCTGGGCCGTCCGCCATCGTAAACCTCGCGTTGATCACGATCTGGCCTCCACCCAAGGCCGATTCGTCGATCATAAGCATCTCTACAAAGACCGATTTCAATCTTCGCTGGTCGTTCCCTTTTTTGTGCGTGGCCAAGTAGGAGGCACGCTCACCTTGGGCTCGAAGGAGCCGCAGCGGTATCAGACAACCGACGCCCGTACGTTGGAACCTGTCATTCTCAAGCTGGCGGATTTGCTCCAAACACCGAGCCCCGGTGTTGTGCCCGTTCACACGGGCGGGGACGGGGCAAGCCAACCGTCTCCTCCTGTTCCCTTGGAGCCGATCATCCGCAAGCAGGAGCGTCAAGCCGCCATCGGCGAATTCAGCACCTTCCTGGCCACCGAAATTCGGGAGCCACTAGCGTCCATTCGCTCACAACTGGAAGAGGTGACCGCCGAAGGCATTCTGGACTTCGATCCACAGACCCGCGTGGAAAATGCGATGCGGGACCTCATTCGCATCGAAGCCATTCTGAACGAGATTCTGGACTTCGCCAAACCGCTGGAGCTCAATCGTCAGCTATGCCGCATTCCGGAGATTTTGGAAAGTTCGCTGATGGTGCTGGCCACCGACCTGGAGGCCACCCGGATTCACGTCACCAAAGAGTACCCCGCTGTGCTGGCGCCGGTGCGGGGAGACGAGGCCAAGCTGCAGCAGGTTTTTTTGAGCATCTTCCGCAATGCCTATGAAGCCATGACGCCGGGGGGCCGTCTGGACATCCACGTCAGCCAACATCGCGCCGGGAAAGGCGTGGAAGTGCAGGTTCTCATCAAGAACAACGGCGCGCCAATTCCAGCCGATCTGGTGGATAAGGTCTTCGAACCATTTTTCACGACCAAACGTTCCGGTATCGGATTGGGCCTCCCCACCGTGAAAAAGATCGTCGAAGAGCATGGAGGGACCATCGCCATCAGCAGTGCGCCCGAGGAGGGAACCACCGTCACGATCAAACTCCCCGGCGTCAGCAGAGGCCCTTCCTTCCGCCATCGGGGGCGGGGGCGCCGTCCCCCTCGCCGAACGAATTGAGCCGCTCAGATCCCGCACACACGCGACGCGAGCCCCCTGAGGAGTTGGCCAGTTCCTCTCTTCCATCATTTCTTCCCGCTCCTTTTGCGCTTTCCGTTTGACAGAGCCCCTTTGGCCTGGCTATCATCCCGCTCGTTTGTCGCCAATCAAGGCAAGTGACCAGGCTGAATCCTCATCGTGACAACCGTGCCATGATCCCTTCTTCAACAAGGAGTAGAGGTATGAACGTCGCCACCATCTCGACGGCGATGGCCCTCGCCGTCTTGTGCCTGTATTCAGCAGCCGCGGCCAATCCGGCTCTGTTGCCCAAACATGAGGGCTATCCCATGAAGAAATCCGAAAGCCCCGTGACCGGCCAACCTATCGCCAATGATCCAGGCCAAGCGGACGCCCACGGAACCGATGCGTTGCTCAAATCCGCGGAATCGATCAAGCAGGCGGAGCAACATCTGGTGAAGACAGACAACGCACGGATCGTCGGGAACCAAGGGGCTGGACGGCTACCGGCAGTTGAGGGGCCACAGATTAAAATCGACCCTCCCGTAAAGGCAGCGACAAAGGTCAATCCTGACAGGAAAATTCCCTAAACCCATTTCGCAACGGGGACGATCATCGGCGTCCCCGTTGCTTGCTCCTCCTAACCTCTTGGTCCTCCTGCAACAGCCAAGAGGCAGCCTACCTCTCCCGTAAGCGAAAGCGCCAGGGCTTGCGCGCCCACTCCCCCGCATAGTCCACTCCAATTCGAGGAAGCTGATCGATATCGCGACGTGCAACAGGGACTCCTCGATCCTCAAACCATAGGAACTGTTTGAGAGTCAGATCAAGCCCATTGAGCGATCGATCAATCTTCAACAGACGACACAGCCGACCGGGACCGTCAATCAATCGGCCATCAACCTCCATCGCTCTGATGAGTACCGCCGCCGGAAAGCCCTCCCGCTCAGTGACGACATTGAGGCAATGGTACATGCCGTAGATGAGATACACATAGGCCACGCCCGGCGGACCAAACATCACCTCGGTCCGAGCGGTTCTGCCTTTGGAAGCATGACAGGCTCTATCGCTCGTTCCCACGTAGGCTTCCACCTCAACGATCTTTCCAGCCAACACCTCCCCTCCGTTGTGTCGCACGAGGTATTTGCCGATCAGATCCCTCGCAACCGTGAGAGTCGGCCTTAAAAAATACGGCCGCTTGAGGACCTGCGACGTATCTCTTTGCTCTCCTCCATCCTCATGAGGTCCTGGCAACATCACCTCGTCCATAGGCCTCCCCCTCTTGTGCCGTACGTTCCTTATCAAGGCAGCTCCACACCACGAGCCTTGAAGACATTCTCACGCCTTCGTCACCCGTGAAACAATGTTCACCTACTGATCAGCCAGAAAAGGTAGAGAGGGCATCGATCGAGGGGTCTAGTACGCGGTTCGGCACCAGATAGTTGGACACATAATCGCGCACGGCATCATCCAGCGGAGTGACCGGCCGGTCATAGCCGGTCGCGCGCAATTTTCCAATGTCAGCTTTGGTGTAGTATTGGTAGCGAGGGCGCAGCTCTGGGGGCATGTCGATGAATTCGATGCGTGGTTCCCTCCCCAACGATCGAAACACAGCCAACGCCAGCTCTTTCCACGTGTGCGCTTCGCCAGAACCGATATTAAAGAGGCCGCTCGCCGTCGGATGGGTGGCCAGATGCAACGTCATGGCCACCGCGTCTTTCACATACAAAAAGTCCCGCTGTTGCTCGCCATCCTGATACTCCGGCCGATAGCTCTTAAACAGGCGGATGGTCCCTTCGCTCTGAACCTGGACCGTGGCTTTGAGTACCACGCTGCGCATGTCGCCCTTGTGGTCCTCGTTGGGGCCGAACACGTTAAAGTACTTGAGCCCCACGATCCGATCAAGCACGCCAGCCCGCCATGCATACCGATCAAACAAATGCTTGGAAAACCCGTAGGCATTCAGAGGATGGAGCCGATCCAGATCCGGATCGGTGTCGCTCATGCCGCTAGTGCCATCTCCGTAGGTCGCGGCTGAAGACGCATAGACGAACCGGGCGCCCGTTTCGAGCGCCCAGTGGCAGAGAGTCTTGGTAAATTCGAAGTTGTTTTTGATGAGATACCCCGCATCCCGCTCCGTGGTCGAGGAACAGGCTCCCATATGGAGGATAAGATCAAACTTGCCCAACGAGCCATTGAGCAAACGGGGCAACAGATCATCCGCCTCTAAATAATCATGGAAGCGAAGCGGGCTCAAATGACGCCATTTGTCGGTTGATCGCAAACGATCGACCACCACCACACGCTCACACCCATGCCGATTCAACCCCCACACGAGCGCACTGCCGATAAAGCCCGCTCCTCCGGTGACAAGGATGCGGCGCTCTTCAAGACGCACCACGCAGTCACCAGTCGAGGACGTAGGCAAAGATGAGCGGCGCCACGATGGTGGCATCCGATTCAATCATGAACTTCGGCGTATCGGCTCCCAACTTCCCCCACGTAATTTTCTCGTTCGGCACGGCGCCTGAATACGAACCGTAGCTAGTCGTCGAATCACTGATCTGGCAGAAGTACCCCCACAACGGCACCTGCTCCAGTCGCAAGTCCTGGCTCAGCATAGGCACGACGCAGATGGGAAAGTCGCCGGCGATCCCACCGCCGATTTGAAAGAAGCCAATCGAATGAACCGCCGACTCACGCCGGTACCAATCGGCCAGCTCGATCATGTATTCGATCCCACTCCGAACCGTGTGCACGTTGGCGATCTTTTTGGTGATGCACTGGGCCGCATACATGTTACCTAATGTCGAGTCTTCCCACCCGGGCACAAACATCGGCAGGTTCCGTTCCGCCGCCACGCACAGCCAACTGTCTTGAGGATCGATTTGATAATACTCCTTCAACGTTCCCTTCTGCAGAACGCGGTACAAAAATTCATGAGGGAAGTATCGTTGACCGGCCCGATCCGCCGCCGACCACTCCTGGAAGACGGCCCGCTCCACGCGACGCATGGCTTCTTCTTCGGGGATGCAGGTGTCGGTCACCCGATTCAGGTGCCGCTCAAGTAACCGTTGCTCGTCTCGCGCGTTCAGTTCTCGATAATGGGGAATGCGCTCGTAATGGTTATGGGCGACCAAGTTGAACACGTCTTCCTCAAGATTCGCTCCCGTGCAACAGATCGCATGCACCTTGCCTTTGCGAATCATCTCGGCGAGCGATAACCCCAGCTCCGCCGTGCTCATCGCACCGGCGATCGTCACCAGCATCTTGCCGCCTCGTTCCAGATGCGCCCGATAGGCATGCGCCGCATCCTTCAGCGACGCCGCGTTGAAATGCCGATAATGATGGTCGATGAATTGAGAAATGGACGTGGGTTTCATATCGTTCTCTCCTTCCCGCTCGAACCGCTCTGCTTGCGGACCCGCCTCTGCCAGATCGAGCAGCCGGATATTACCTCATAGGCACCGGCCAAGCAAACCACCATTCTCACAAACAATTCGTTCAAAAATACCACGCCATCCCTCCCAGGAAGGTCCGGGGATTGCCCGGCACGAAGTGGATGTCCATGACCCCAACCGGCTCGTTCCTCAGTCGCGATTCGAACGCGAAGATCGCCTGTTCCCACTCGGTATTGAACAGGTTCTGCACGAACCAAAAGGCTTCGAGCCGCCCGTGCGGCAATCGCACGGGAAGACGATACCGCTGCGATAGATCGAAGGTGATCCACGACGGCGACCTGATGCTTCGATCCTCGATGAGCGGCCGAACGCCCAAGTACGTCGCTTGCAGTTGGGAGGTGAGTCCTTCCGGCCACTGGAGAATGGCCGCGCCGTAGGCCGTGTATTCCGGCGCCAACGGAACGGCGTCGCCGTTTCGGAATTCCGCATGGGTCCAGGTGAAGCTGCCGTTGACGTACAACGGCCCCCAGACCTGTCCTCTCGCCGCCACTTCCACTCCCTGTCGTCTGGTGGCTCCGCGGATCTCGGTCGTTCCTTCGTCGCCGACGAAGACAAGCTCTGACTTGAGATCCAAGCGCCACGCCGTGGCGATCAGCTCAAGCCCTTCCGATCCCCAAGGTCTCGATCGGACCCCGACCTCGTAGGTTCGCGCCCGCGCCAGCGGCGAGGCGCCGAGCGCCACCGCCGACCTCGCGTCGTTGCTGTGAAACCCTTCACCATAGTTGACAAAGAACTCCGTCCTGGCCCAGGGGCCGAGAATCATGCTCATCTTCGGGAGAATGATGCCGGACCCTTTCCGCCCCTCCGGTTGCTCTGCACAGGTACCGCAGCGATTCGTCACATGGAAGGTGAAGAACTCCCCGCGAACTCCTCCCGCGAATCGCATCCACAAGAGCGGCTGAATCTCCGCTTTGGCGAACGGGGCATAGGAGACCGTGAAGGTCTCACTATCAACGGTGGTGCCGGTGGGAACCCGCAGCGTTTGCGCGCCTAATTTCGTAGAGACGTCGTCCACTCTGCTCTGAAACCCCACGGTTCCGATGGCCGGCATGCCGAAGAGGTCTATTCGTTGCTGGTAGCCGACGTCGCCGCCGTACATCACGCGCCGATCGAATTGCGCGAACCCGTCGCCGTTGACCGGATCGTTCAAAAAAAACGTAAAATCGGTGAACAGGTCCAATCGATAGTATTGCCCGTACACGTCGAGAAACAACCGCCCGCCCGACGTCGTGTCATAGTGATAATTCAGATGGCCCGTCGTTCGGAGCGTGTTGCCCCCTTCATAGGGGTTGACGGCCCCGAAGCGATCCAACAGACCGGCCGTCACCGCACGAAGCGGGATCTCGCCGGACCCGTCCCATCGCGCCTGAAGAAACGTTGTCATGAGCCGAAGTTCATCCCTGCCCATTAGAGTGGTTGTGGCTTTCCCCATCAAATTGACTCGGTGATACTGGTTGTCGTTGAGATAGGGACCGTTCGTGTAAAACCCTTCGGCGGCCACCAACGTGCGCGTTCGCTCCGTGCTCGGAGAAAACATCAGGAGGTATCGCTGGGTGCTGAATTCCCCACCCGCCCCTTGAATCACTCCCTCCTTGACCAGATCGCGCGTCCGAACATTCACCGCGCCCGCCGTCACGAAATCGCCGTACTCCGGGAGATAGGCCCCCTTGTGGACGTCGATGCCCTGGATCGTCTCAGGAATAATAAAATTCAGATCCGTATAGCCCTGCCCGTGCGCGTGGCTTCTCAAGTTGATCGGCATGCCATCGAGAAAAAAGCCGACGTCCGTCCCATGGTCCGCGTCGAAGCCTCGGAGAAAGTATTGATCGGCCTTGCCGGCGCCGCCCGAATGTTCCACGGCCACGAAGCCGGGAATCAACCGCAGCACCTGCGTGGGGCGACCTTGGGGCTGAAGGAGAATTTCCTTGTCCGGGATAAACTGCTGTGACGAAGCGGCAACCGGTTCTTCGCCGATGACCGCGACCTCCGGAACGTCAAGGGCTTCCTCGTCCGGATCGTGGGCCCATATCACCTCCCCGCCCCAACTCCACATCACCGCCGCCAGCATCATGATGAGACGCGCCATGTGTCTTTTCTCCTCGCGGTCATGCGCGGGCGGATGAGGCGCCCACGACGGCTCTCCGACGGCCCTCTCATCGGCCGGCGCAGACCTTCGTGGTCCGCCGAACATATGGTGAAGCGGAAAGGCCCGGCTAGTCCGGGCAAGACGTCCCGACACACCTCGCGACGTGAGCGAGAGACCGTGCGATCAATGCGTGAAGCGTGCACCCGTCGGTCCCTACGATTTCCACGTGCGCACTATTGACGGGGAGCAAGACCTTCTTGGCCTTGGCGTTCAGAATGGCATGGGCGACGGCCGGCGTGATCTCGCCGCCCATCGCTCCCGGCAACACAAGATTGAGCGTGCCCACGATGACGTCCACGGTCGGCAGAGTGTGCACGATGGCCGCCTGCCCGACGCGCACGCACCACGCGCCCGCTTCCCTCATCGCCTTTGCGGCGGCGGGAGTGGTGCCCAGCGCGACGACATTGTGCCGTTCTCCTAAGGTGCTCCGCAGGCCGGAGACCAGCAACCGACCCAGCCCGCCGCCCTGTCCGTCGATCACGCAGACTCGCATGGCTCAGACGACTCCTTTTCCCGTGGTCGTCATTGTGAGCTTGCCGTGCTTGACGCCCTTGACACTGATTAAGGCGTCGGCCAGCTTCTTGATATCGGTTCCGCGCCCCCGCGCGACGATAACCTCAAGACAATGGGCATGGTCGAGATGCACGTGCATCCCGGAGAGGATCAGTCCCTGATGCTCGTGTTGGATGTCGGTCAATTTTCTCGTCAAGTCCCGCACGTGGTGGTCGTATACGAAAGTGACGGTCCCGACTGTTTCCCGATCGTGATCCCATTCCTGTCCGACGAGGTCGTCGCGGATCAGATCCCGCAGCGCCTCGGACCGATTGGTATAGCCGCGGGCCCTGATGCGGCGGTCGAAGGCGTCCAGCAGCCGGCCGTCGAGCGAGACGCCGAACCGCACCAGACGATTCACATGAGGAGATCGTGCCATGATTTTGAAAAACGTAGCACCATCGAGCAGGGAGGGTCAAGGAACGATGAAGGATCCCTTGAGGCTGGCTAATCGTTCTGAATCGGAACGTAGAGTACGTTGCCCTGTCGATTGACCAGTAAGAGGGCAAGGTCGGTGGGTTTCAGGGGATCGGCCAATCGTTGCAAGGTAGAAAAACTCGCGACAGGTTGCCGGTTGAGTTCAAGAATGACGTCGCCCGGCTGAAGACCGGACACCTCGGCCGGCGCCCCCTCCTCGATATCGGTCACGACGACACCGCTCGTGACGGGCAAGTCCATCTGCCTCGCGAGCGAGACGGTGATGTCATCGAACACCACGCCGGAGAGCGGATGCACGGCGGAGGCGACCGACGACGAGAGTTGGGCCTTCTTGGCTCGCTCGCGCGGAGCCTCTTGGATCACCAGTTCGGCCTGGTGCGGTCTGCCGTCTCGGATGAGATCGATCTGATGTTTGCTGCCGATCGGGGCTTGCGCGATGAGATTGCGCAGATGACCGCTGTCCATGACGTCGCGGCCGCCGAAACGCACGACCACGTCTCCCCGCTTGAGGCCGGCCCGTTCGGCCGACCCCTTGGGCTGCACGTCCGTCACGATCGCGCCCTTGATATCCGGCAGGCGGAAAATTTTGGCCAGCATCGGGCTCACGTCCTGCGTAGAGGCTCCGAGAAATCCTCGGACGACCCGACCGGTTTTGAGCAAACTTTGCATCGCGGCGCGAGCCATGTTGCTGGGAATCGCAAAGCCGACCCCCACGTTCCCGCCGGTGGGGCTCGCGATCGCCGTGTTGATGCCCACCAACTCGCCGTGGATGTTGACGAGGGCTCCTCCCGAATTCCCCGGATTGATTGGCGCATCGGTTTGGATGAAGTCCTCGAAGTCCGCCACACCGACATCCGCCCGTCCGACGGCGCTCACGATGCCGAAGGTCACGGTACGACTCAGTCCGAGCGGACTGCCGATCGCCAACACAAAGTCCCCCACCGCGAGCTTGCTTGAGTCGCCCCAGGTCGCCGCCGCCAGATTCGTCGCTTGAATTTTCACCACCGCCACGTCGGTTTTGGGATCGCTCGCTACCACTTTCCCCTTGAACTGACGACGATCCGACAAGATAACCTCGACGTCGACCGCGTCGGCCACCACGTGGTTGTTCGTGACGATCAATCCGTCCGGCGAAACGATCACCCCGGACCCTTGGCCATATTGCCGGCGGGCCGGAGGCTCCTTGAACAGCCCGAACGGTAACGCCTCATCGCTGAACGCCTGGTCGCGCACGACCACGGTGGAGGCGATACTCACCACCGCCGGAATCACCTTGTTGGCGGCAGCTCTCACTTGACTCTGCAAATCCTGCCCACCGGCCGCGCGGACATCCGGCACATCCATCATCAAGCAGATGCACACAGCCCAACCCGCTCTCATGCCCCAGACAGCCCATCTCTTCATCAACCGGCACGTGTTCACAGGCCACACCCCCTTTTGATCATCTGGCCCCAGATCCAAATGGCAATGCTGCGCGAACCTACCATAGGAAACCGACTTCTGCATCATATTCGAGAGAGGCGTTTCTCTACACAGAGGAGGGAGAACGGGCCCTCTTAAAACCACAGCCGCACGCCGGCCACAACACGAAGCTGACTGGGATTGCCGCCCTCGTCTCTCACCAACGTCGCGGTTTCGCCGAAACTTCGATCGATCGAGAATCCGACATAGGGGGCGAATTCCCGTCGGATCTCATAGCGGAGCCGCAGCCCGAACTCCAGATTATTGAGGCCGGAGCCGGTTGTAAACCGCTCGACCCGTTGCGCCGCCACGTTCGTTTCGAACCGCCCTTGCAGGATCAATCGCTGCGTCAGCAAGAAATCCTTCGTCAACGACAGCCGCCCCGAAACATGACCGCCTTGATCAATGAAGAGCGCGGCCTCCAGTTCATAATTGTACGGCACCAGGCCCTGGATGCCGATCACACCCAGTCCGCGCGTCACATTCCGTCCGCGGAACTGTTGCGTTTCAATGCGCGAGCCGATCTGTACATCGTAGTATTTCGCGATGAACCGGCCGTACAACAGTTGGAAGTCCACGTCGTAGTCGGCCTTGAACGCCGTATCCTGCTGTCCCTCGCTTTTGAACCACAGCCGGTGATGGTCGCCGCCGTACCATCCGTCGATGTCCCATCGATAATCGTCCCGGCCGGGGCGGGCACCGCCGGCCGGACGATATTCCAGCACGTCAATCAGCGTAAACAGATAGGGCCGCTGGTCGTGCACGGGGGTCGGCCAATTCGCCAACGGAGGGGGCAGCGGTATTGGTGGCGACAGGGGAGATTCGGTCGATGGTTGTGCGCCGGCATCGGAGGCCAGACCGATCCCCACGAAGCAGGCCACGAAGCAAGCCAGGACCGCCGCCCACGGCCATGGCCTCCCAGTCCTCATGACGGGCTGTTCCGCTCGCCGCCGGCAACCTCGACGACTCTGAACATCCCGGCCTCCATGTGCAACAAGAGATGACAGTGGAGCGCCCACCGCCCGGGGGCGTCAACCGTCACGGCGACGGAGAGCCGCTCCGCCGGTTTGACGATCACCGTATGTTTACGCGGCAGAAACTCGCCGGCGCCATTTTCCAGCTCCATCCACATCCCGTGCAGATGAATCGGGTGCTCCATCATCGTATCGTTCACGAAGACCAGCCGCAGCCGCTCGCCGTCGCGAAGGGGGATCGGGGCGGGGGCCTCCGAATACTTCCTGCCGTCGAACGACCAGAGATACCGCACCATGTGGCCGGTGAGATGCAGTTCGATCGACCGTTCCGGCTCCCGTCGGTCATTCATGGGAGCGAGCCGTTTCAAGTCGGTATAGACCAACACCCGCCGTTCCATTTGATCAAGCCCCGTTCCCGGTTCCATCAGCCGGCTCCTGGCATATTCGGCTACCATCTGGTTACCGGTTCCATGGTCGTCAGGACCATGCCGAACCCACTCCATGCCGACACCGCCAGAGAGTGCCCGACCCGCGACCATTCCATGGCCATGCCCCGCGTGACCTTCGTCGGGCGAATGTCCAGGCGATCCGTGCCGAGCCTGTGCCATCCCATGTGACCGGTGCTCGTCACGCCCCGCATCCATCCCGGCCATGATCATTCCTTCCATCTCCATCTTCATACCCATCCCCATGTCATCCATCGTGCGGAGCGGACGTGGGCGGCGCGGGGGAAGATCGCCGCTCATACCAGGTCGCGGGGCAAGCGTGCCTCGTGCGTAGCCGCTTCGATCCATCGCCTCGGCGAAAATAGTATAGGCTCGGTCTTCCTCCGGCCGAACGATCACGTCGTAGGTCTCAGCCGGTCCCATACGCAGTTCCTCCACCGTGACCGGTTGAACATTCTGCCCGTCGGCCTGCACGACCCTCATGGCAAGCCCCGGCACCCGCACATCGAAAAATGTCGTGGCCGCCGCATTGATCAATCGCAACCGCACCGACTCGCCGGGCTGAAACAGCCCCGTCCAGTTTCCAGACGGCGAAAGACCGTTCAGCAGATAGATCAAGGCGGAGCCGGTCACGTCGGCAAAATCCGTCGGGTCCATCCTCATCCAGTCCCACAGCAAATAATCCTGAAGCGCCGGCCAAAATCCCATCCGTCTCACATCCGACACGAATTCCACCGCCGTTCGTTTTTGAAAGTTGTAGTATCCACTGGCCTTCTTGAGATTGGCCAGAATCGTCTCCGGTTCCTCGACACTCCAGTCCGACAACAGCACGACATAGTCACGGTCAGAGCGAACAGGCTCTGGTTCCCGTGGCTCGATGATCAACGGCCCGTACATCCCCTTCAATTCCTGTCCGCCCGAATGGCTGTGGTACCAATAGGTACCGTTCTGTTGCACCGGAAAACGATAGGTAAAGCTCTCGCCCGGTTCGATGCCCGCGAAACTGACGCCGGGAACCCCATCCATCTCGAACGGCAGCAGAATCCCGTGCCAATGAATCGAGGTCGGCTCCCGCAGATGGTTCGTCACGCGGATCGTAACCTCTTGCCCTTCCTGTAGTCGAAGGAGCGGGCCGGGAACCGTGCCGTTGATCGTCACGGCGGTGCCGGCCCGTCCATCGACCGTGAAGGATCGCTCGCTGATCACGAGATCGATCAGTTCGCCGCTCAGGACCGACGGTTGCGTGCCGGCAGAGGGACCAGGATGGCTCGCCCGGCCTGCGCACGCCGCAAGAAGCGACGGGATCGCCGCCAGCAACCCCAGCGCCCCGGCCCGTTTCAG
>JANDJC010000037.1 GCA_024331045.1 Nitrospira sp. | reverse complement strand
CCGAGCCTCTCCACGATCTACATGGACAAGCCGATGCGCGGCCATGGCCTCATGCAGGCGATCGCCCGCGTGAACCGCGTGTTCCGCGACAAGCCCGGCGGGCTGGTCGTGGACTATCTGGGGCTTGCCCACGAACTCAAAGCCGCGCTCGCTACCTACACCGAGAGCGGCGGCACGGGCCGCACGGCGATTGATCAGAACGAAGCCGTGGCGGTCATGCAGGAAAAGTATGAGGTGTGCTGCCGGCTTTTCGGTTCCTACACGACGCCCCAAGGCGTCGTGGGGGGCTTCGACTGGTCGAAATGGACGACCGGCACGCCGCAGGAGCGGCTCGCGCTGCTTCCTGCCGCCCAGGAACACATCCTGGCGCAAGAAAACGGCAAGGACCGCTTGATGCGTGCCGTGCGCGAACTGTCGCAAGCCTTCGCGCTCGCCGTGCCGCACGAGGAAGCGCTGGCGATCCGTGATGAGGTGGCGTTCTTCCAGGCCGTGCGAGCGGCCCTGACCAAGCACGCACCCGGAGAGGCTCGTCCTGAGGAGGAGCTGGACCATGCCATCCGGCAGATCGTGTCCCGCGCCGTGGCCCCCGAAGGCGTAGTGGACATCTTCGCGGCGGCCGGACTCCGGAAGCCCGACATCTCGATCCTCTCCGACGAGTTCCTCGCCGAGGTGCGCGGGATGCCGCAGCGCAATCTCGCAGTCGAGCTGCTACAGAAGTTGCTCAAAGGCGAGCTGGCGACCCGCCGCCGTAAGAACGTCGTGCAGGCGCGCTCGTTCGCCGAGATGCTGGAGCAGACGATTCGCCGCTACCAGAACCGCGCCATCGAAGCGGCGCAGGTGATCGAGGAGCTGATCGCGCTGGCGAAGGAGATGCGGGAGGCGAGCGCACGCGGGGAAGCGTTATGTCTCTCGGAGGAGGAGCTCGCGTTCTACGACGCGCTCGAGACCAACGACAGCGCAGTCAAGGTACTGGGTGACGAGACGCTCCGAACGATTGCACGCGAGCTGGTCGCCACTGTCCGAAACAACGTCACGATCGACTGGACTCTGCGCGAGAACGTGCGGGCGCAACTGCGCGTGCTGGTCAAACGCATCCTGCGCAAGTACGGCTACCCGCCCGACAAACAGGAAAAGGCGACGCAGACGGTCTTGGAACAGGCGGCGCTGCTCTCGGCGGAATGGGCGATGGCGTGAAATCTCGCTCCTCTGGCCATGCCACTGGCTCTTCGCCATGTATCCATGTGTATCCTTGCAAATCATGACATAGAATGCCATATTTGCATGGATGATCCAGCGAGCGCTGATGCCTGATTTGCTAAGTGCTTTGGCCGAGGCACCGGCCGTGTGCCTGATCGGGCCCAGGCAGGCAGGCAAAACCACCTTGGCGCTTGCCATCGCACAGCAACGCGGGGGACTGTACCTCGATCTTGAGTCCGAGGTGGATCGTGCCAAGCTGGCTGAGCCTGTAGCGTATCTTGAGCGCCACCTGGATCAGCTCGTGATTCTAGACGAAGTCCATCGTACGCCGGAGCTGTTTTCGCTCCTGCGTGGCCTTATCGATCGCGCGAGACGAGAAGGCCGAGGGACCGGTCGTTATCTCTTGCTGGGTTCGGCGGCGCTCAACTTGCTCCGCCAGTCCAGCGAATCGTTGGCCGGGCGGATTCGCTTTCTGGAGCTGACCCCATTTCACCTGCGGGAACCGACCCAGCAGACTTGGGAAACCCTTTGGCTCCGCGGCGGCTTCCCCGGCAGTCTGCTGGCGGCAGACGATGCGCAAAGCCTGCGCTGGCGGCGGGACTTTCTCCGCACGTACTTGGAACGCGATATTCCCCAATTCGGCAGGCGAATTGCCGCCGAGACGCTGCGGCGCTTCTGGACCATGCTGGCGCACCGCCAAGGCGCGCCGCTCAACTTGGCTGAATTGGCGCGTAATCTCGGCGTTGACACCAGAACCGTGGCGCACTACGTCGATTTGTTAGTGGATTTGTTGCTGGTACGCCGTCTGCCCTCCTGGCACGCCAATGTGGGCAAACGTCTGGTCAAGACACCTCGCCTGTTTCTGCGCGATAGCGGGCTGGTGCACGCGCTGCTTGGCATCCAGGATCTGGACAGTCTGCTCGCCCATCCGGTGGTCGGAGCTAGTTGGGAGGGCTTTGTCATCGAAAACCTGTTGGTCTCGGCACCCGAGGGCACACACGCCTCCTACTGGCGCACCAGTGGGGGCGCCGAAATCGATCTGTTGTTGGAACTGCCAGGCGGCGAGCGCTGGGCGATCGAGATCAAACGCAGCTTGGCCCCGTCACCGAGCCGAGGCTTCCATGAGGCCTGTGACGATCTCCAGCCGCAGCACCGCTTTGTCGTGTATCCAGGTTCAGAACGCTTTCCCATTCGGGCCGGTGCCGAGGCAATTTCACCGGTGATCCTGGCTACCGAACTGACCGCCCGGAGGAAGTGATGAGTCTTTTCCCTTTCCACCTTGCTTGGACCAAACAGTCCTCACCAACTTCCGTAATGGGATAGGCTTGTTCTTTGTTCCTGTTGACAAGCGGTACATAGGCTCGTAAAAGCGCTGCTGGCAAGGCCGAGCCTCATCTGGCCGGAAGCGTTGGGGCAACTGATCCCCCCTCTGCCTGGGGTGCAGCCGTGGGTGAACTGGCTCCGTCGGACCGGATCGCGGAGCAGGCAGTGCGGCTCGTTCAGCGAGGCGAGGGACACACTACGCGCTTCTATGGGGTGGGTCCAGGAGGTTGATGCATGCGCGCCTGGTTGATGGAACATTATCAAGGAGTCGATCAGCTTCGATTAGCCGAGGTGCCGGCTCCTCAACCTGGCGCTGGCGAGGTGGTGCTGAAGGTTCTGTTTGCCGCGCTCAATCCCGCCGATGCCTTTTTGGCGCAGGGGCTCTATCCGGCCAGGCCTCCCCTGCCCCATGTCCTCGGCCGTGA
This sequence comes from Nitrospira sp., assembly GCA_024331045.1. Lineage (GTDB taxonomy): Bacteria > Nitrospirota > Nitrospiria > Nitrospirales > Nitrospiraceae > Nitrospira_D. The sequence goes on along the minus strand of JANDJC010000037.1, from coordinate 22,579 downwards.
CGGGGTTGGAGTGGTGACGACCGTGGGCCCCGATGTTGAGTATCCCCGGATTGGCGACTGTGTGGGAATTCTCCGTTGCGATGTGGGGGTGACCCGGTGGGGGACCCTGGCCGAAGAGGTGGCGGTTCCAGCGGACAGTGTTGCATCGATCCCTGACGGCTGGTCACCGGAGGAGATGGCCGGCGCTCCGCTCGTATTCCTCACGGCCTGGCAAGCCTTGACGCAATGGACCGAGCCACCGGCCCCTCCGCCACCAGGCCAACGGCTGCTGGTGACGGGCGCCTCGGGCGGGGTGGGCGTGGCCTCGGTGCTGTTGGGCAAATCCATGGGGCTTCCCGTCGTCGCCCTGTCGCGCAGCCAAGAGAAGGCAGCCCGTCTCCGTGAACTGGGCGCCGATTATGTGTTCGATCCGGCTGATCCGAATTTGGTGAAAACCATGATCGACACCCTCGGCAGACATCCGATCGATCTGGCCGTTGACACGGTAGGAGGACCGTTATTCCCGAAAGTCATCGCGTTGCTGAGCCATGGCGGCCGCGTCAGCATCGTGGGACGCAGCGGCGGGACCGTGCCTCAATTCAATACCGCGACTCTGCTGTTTCACCGCATCCGGTTGGGAGGAGTATCGGTTGGGGATTACGGCCCTCAAGAAGCCCGGACGATTTGGGAGGACATCGTTCGCCGTCTTCGCTCTCTCGGTCGGAAACCAGTAGTGGATTCGATCGTGCCGTTTGAAGAGGTCAAACAGGGCTTCGCCCGACTTGCTCAAGGTCCGCTGGGCAAGGTGTTGGTCCGTGTGACCCAATCCCTGTGACCCAATAGGAAAACCTCCCGCCAACTCCTTCGGTAAAGGTTCAGCCGGAACTGCTACCCTATCGACGCTCTCCGATCTTGGGCTCGGTCCCCCTGAGCAAGCGGATGATGTTGTCCTTATGTCGGACGACGATCAGCAAAGTGATGGTGAGCGAAAACAGCAGAAACGGCCCGGTCGGATGGACGAACACCGCGATGATCGGAAACAGCCCAAAGGCGGTCAACGCCCCTCCGGAGGAATAGCGCCACAGGGCCACCGCTCCAATCCAAGCCACGAGCAGCACCAGCCCGATCATGGGGGCCACGCCGAGCACGGAGCCCAGCGCCGTGGCCACTCCCTTACCGCCCTTGAATTTCAAAAAGGGGGAATAGAGGTGGCCGATGAAGGGAGCCATCGCGATCAAGAGAATCGGCCATTCGGTCTGATACCACTGGGTTGCCCAGTGAGCCATGATCCAGCCCTTGCCCATGTCGCCGATCAGGGTGAGAATACCGGCTTGTTTCCCGGCCACCCGCAAGACGTTCGTGAATCCCACATTCTTGCTGCCGACCGTCCTCGGATCCGGCAATCCCATCGCTTTACAGATCACGACGCCGAAGGGAATGCCACCCAGGAGATAGCCGATCACGATGAGCGGAAGGGTCAATCCGGAGAGATCCATGAGTGACGTCTATCCTTCTGGTGAGTCGCCGCCACCGTTCACGAGAGATTTCGACTCTTGGCGAAACATCGCCGGCTCCGTGAAAAATTTGATCAGCAGATGATTCTGACCGGGCCAGTCTCGATGGCCGCCCGATCCTTCACAATAGAGTGTCGGCCCATTCGCGTCGCAATGTTGATACGCGACACACCCGGCCTCGATCACGGTGGTCTTTGTCGTGTTGCAATGGTTGCATGAGGCCCACCAGGCCGCCGTTTGACGGCCCCAACCGGGAAACAATCGATCGTTCTTTCCGTGGAGAATCATGACCGGCAACGGCGCCGGACAGTGATAGGCCTCCAGATCCTTGCCGGTCCACCCGGCGGCGCTCGGAGCGATGGCGGCTGGAACCTGCTTGGTTTGATCAAGTACCGCTAGCGCCAAGGCCGCCGTGCCCCCATCCGAGTGACCGGTGATGTACACGCGTCGCTCGTCAATGCACCAGGTCCTGGCAATCTCGCCTGGCAATGCTCCCAACTGTTCAATGGTTGAAACGGTGAGCGGCTGATGATCAACATAGGCGACGATCATCCCGGCTTTTGTCGCCGCCGGCGTGAGTCCGGTGAACCGCTCCATTGCCTGCCCGGTTTGTCCTGCCGCAGCAGAGACCATCAGCAGCGGATGGGTAACCGTGGGATTGTAATTGGACGGTGTGCGCACATGATAGCGGAGACCTGAAACGGAGAGATGACCGTCACTTGCTCCGGCTAAACCGAGTCGAGTTCCCACCTCACATCCACCTGCTGGGACGCTGGAATAGTCATAGGTCTCACTTGGTGGAGGAGCCTCGCCTTTCTGCTGACAAGCGAACACCAGGGCAAGAAGGCTCACGAGGCAGACGAGAGACAGGAGGGATGAGTCGTTTTTCACGACGGGCAGTTGAGCGAAACCTGTTCCGACCCCTTTTTAGCTCCCTCTTTTCAGAACCCCTTGGCCACAACCTGCTTCCAGAAGCTCCGTACGTACTGCCAACCGGATACATAGCCGAGCACGAGAGACAGGTACAGCGTCGCACTCCCCACAAGATAGACGTTGCCGAATTCCGACACCCAGGTTCCATCCAAGATCAACAGCACGATCGCCACCACTTGCAGGGCCATCTTGTACTTGCCCATCGTCTGGGCCGCGATGATCATCCGCTCTCCTGCCGCTATGGCGCGAAGGCCCGTCACGGTCAATTCTCGCGCGATGATCAAGATCGCCACGAGCGCTCCGACCCGATCGATGTTCACCAGCAAGATCAACGCCGACAGGACGAGCAACTTATCCGCTATAGGATCGAGCAGCTTGCCGAGCTTGGTAATCTGACCAGTCTTGCGAGCGATGTAGCCATCCAACAGATCCGTGATGGCCGCGGCGGTAAAGATGACGGCGGCCAACAGAGACCGGTCCGGCGTCGGATCCATAAAGACCAGCACGAAGACCGGGATCAACACGATCCGCCCCAAGGTCAGAACATTGGGCAGATTGAGAGAGTCTTGCCCGATTTCTTTCCAGGTTTCGAGGACGCGGTTCATACGATTCCGTTTTTCAAAAGATCGTGCAAATGGATCACGCCAAGGACGTGGCGGTCTCCGGCCGTCACAACAAGCGTCGTGATGGAAAACCGTTCCATCACTTCAACCGCCTTCGCCGCCAAATCGTCCGGTCCAATCGTTTTGGGGTTCCCCGTGCCCAAATCCTTCGCGGTCGCACGGACGATGTCGCCCCCCCGCTGAAGGAACCGTCGCACATCGCCATCGGTGATGACGCCGATCAGTTCATCGCGCTCGTCCACGACGGTGGTCATGCCGAGTTTTTTCTCCGTCATTTCCAAGATGGCCGTCATGCCGGGAACGGACTCCCTGACCATCGGAATGTGGGGCCCGGCGTGCATCAGATCCTTCACTTTGATCAACAGTCGGCGCCCGAGCGTGCCGCCCGGATGAAACAGCGCAAAATCTTCTTGTCTGAAGCCCCGTCGCTTTAACAGCGCCACGGCCAGGGCATCGCCCATGGCAAGGGTGGCGGTCGTGCTAGCGGTGGGGGCAAGCCCCAACGGGCAGGCCTCCTCGGCTACCGAAACATCCAGCACCACGTCGGCATGTTTGGCCAACGTGGACGTTATCCGGCCCGTGAGGGCGATCACCGGAATGCCCATCCTTTCGACATAGGGCAACAGTTGGAGCAATTCCGTTGTTTCGCCGCTATTGGAAATGGCTATCACCGTGTCCCGCCTGGCCACCATCCCGAGGTCTCCATGCACTCCTTCGGCAGGATGGAGAAAAAAGGAGGGTGTGCCGGTGCTCGCAAGGGTCGCGGCGATCTTTTGCCCGATTAAACCCGATTTGCCCATGCCACATACGACGACTTTCCCCTCGCACCGTTCCAGCAGATCCACGGCTTGGACAAAGGCGTCGTCCAGCCGATCCACGAGGGTGGAAACGGCGCGGGCCTCGATCTCGAGCACGCGCCTGCCTTCGGCTAGACTCTCCTGTCTCGTGATGCCATCAGAGGAAGAAGACGGTGATCCGTCAGAAGATGTCAGTTTCGGCTGTTTGCCGCGTTCCATATCCGTAAGACTCGCTCCAACAATGGTTTCAGTTGAGGCAACGGCACCATGTTCGGCCCATCGGACAGAGCGCGGTCGGGGTCAGGATGGACCTCCATGAAAAATCCATCAACGCCCGCTCCGGCCGCAGCACAGGCCAGCGGCTCCACAAACTCCCGCTGGCCACTCGACTTGCCTCCGCCGCCGCCCGGCAATTGCACACTGTGAGTCGCATCGAATAGAACAGGATACCCGAACCGTCGCATGATCGGAAACGACCGCATGTCCACCACCAGGTTGTGATATCCGAACGATGAGCCACGTTCGGTGAGGAGCAACCGGCGGTTACCGCACTCCTCCATTTTTTTGACCACATGTTCCATGTCGGCTGGAGCGAGAAATTGCCCCTTCTTGACATTGACGACTTTGCCCGTCTTCGCCGCCGCGATCAGGAGATCGGTCTGACGGCATAGGAACGCCGGAATTTGCAACACATCCACCACGGTGGCGGCTTCCGTGGCCTGTTGCTCGGTATGCACGTCCGTCAGCACGGGGACGCCGATCCTCTTCCTGATGTCAGCCAAGACGGCCAATCCCCTTTCCAATCCCGGCCCGCGGAACGAGGTAATCGACGTGCGGTTGGCCTTGTCGAATGATGACTTAAACACATAGGGCACCCCCAGCGATCGGGTGATCTCCGCTACTACCCCGGCTGTATCCATTGCTAGCTGTTCACTCTCAATCACACAGGGACCGGCAATCACCAACGGCGGCCCCCCGGACCCGACGGTGACGGAGCCAATGTGGACAGGATGCGTCATGTTTTTTGCCTGCTCCTTGTCAGACAGCCTTGCGTGACGCCGCCCCACTATAGGGAGCCGGCGTGATGCTTATAGCCGAATCGGGGGCCAGCCTCAACTAGCCCCTCAGCGCCCCAGTTTTTTTCGCAGCGCCGCGCCCACAAATCCACTGAAGAGTGGATGAGGGCGGTGGGGACGGGAGTTGTATTCCGGATGGAATTGGGTGCCCAAAAACCAGGGATGGTCCTTCAATTCGATGATCTCGACCAGCCGCCCGTCCGGAGACAAGCCGCTCAGCACAAGCCCCTTGGCCGTCAACTGTTCACGGTAGGCGTTGTTGAACTCATACCGATGGCGGTGGCGCTCTCGCACCTCTTCCACTCCGTAGGTTTTTTGCGCCAAGGTACCGTCGCCAAGCTTGCACGGATAAGCCCCCAATCGCATCGTCCCGCCCTTGTCGCTAACTCCCTGTTGGTCGGCCATCAAATGCACGACGGGATGAGGGGTTCGTTCGTCGAACTCCACGCTGTTGGCGCCGGGCAGCCCCGCTACGTTGCGGGCAAATTCGATCACGGCACATTGCATGCCCAGACACAGCCCTAAGAAAGGAATCTTGCGTTCCCGTGCATAGGTGATCGCCGTGATCTTGCCCTCAATCCCGCGCGTTCCAAACCCACCGGGGATGAGGATCCCGTCGGCCTCGCGTAGCAACCGCTCGGTTCCCAACCGCTCGACGTCTTCGGATTCGATCCAAGTCACGTTGACCTTGGTCTCATGATCAATCCCCCCGTGTACGAGCGCTTCGCCGAGACTCTTGTAACATTCCTTGAGTCCCACATATTTGCCTACTAACGCGATGGAGATTTCATGTTTCGGCCGCTTGATTTTCTGCACCATCGCATCCCATTCACGTAGGTTGGGCTGCCCCGCCTCCAGATGCAACAGGCGGACGATCAACTCATCCAGCCCTTCCTTCCGAAAAACGATGGGGACTTCATAGATCGTTTCCACATCCTTAGCCGTGATGACGGCGTCTTTTTCGACGTTGCAGAACAGGGCGATCTTGCTCTTGAGTTCGGGCGGCAGATATCGATCCGTCCGACAGAGGAGGATATTGGGCTGAATACCAATCTCGCGCAGTTTGTTGACCGAGTGTTGGGTCGGCTTGGTTTTGAGTTCACCGGCGGCGCTGATGTAGGGCACCAAGGTGAGGTGGACATACAACACGTTGTCACGGCCCACGTCATAGGGTAACTGTCGAATAGCTTCAAGAAATGGCAAGCTCTCGATGTCGCCCACGGTGCCGCCGATCTCGACGATGGTGACGTCCACGCCTTGAGCGACCCGCGTAATGGCCTGTTTGATCTCGTCCGTCACATGCGGGACCACTTGGACAGTTCCTCCCAGATAATCTCCGCGCCGTTCCTTCGTAATGACGGAGTGGTAGATCCGCCCTGTCGTATAGTTGTTTTCCCTTGTCAGCGACAGAGACGTGAACCGTTCATAGTGCCCCAAATCCAGATCGGTTTCGGCTCCGTCGTCCGTCACGTACACTTCGCCGTGCTGATAGGGGTTCATCGTCCCGGGATCCACGTTGATGTAGGGATCCAGCTTCAGGAATGTGATCTTCAACCCTCGGCTTTCAAGCAAGTTGCCAATAGACGCTGAGGCCAACCCCTTTCCCAGCGATGACACGACTCCGCCTGTCACGAAAATGAACTTGCTCATGGCCGCCTCCTCAGCCACTTGAACCGAGCGGTTCCCCTTCCGTCCATGATCTCCCTTCATGGAACGTTAGAGACCGATACCTGTTCATGCAGGGCCTCGTAGTTGGATCTCGCGTTTTATAGTCTCAAATTCCCGCAACTGCTCGGCGACCACCGGCGCATCGTCTGGCCGATCAACCCGCAACGAAGCATGTTTGGTTTCCCATACCTTGATGCGAATGCCATGCTCCAAAGCCCGCAGCTGTTCTAGTTTTTCGGCATCCTCCAACAAGCCGGTGGGCAGGGACGCCAGCTTAAACAGGGTCTCCCGCTTATACATATAAAGCCCCAGATGCACGTAATGCAGCCCACCGACAACCCGACGATCCGGATCATCACGTACGAGGGGAATCGGCGCCCGCGAAAAATACAGGGCGTCGCCCCGTGCATCTGTCACCACCTTGACGACGGCCGGATTGTGCAGATCCTCCGTCGTATCCATCACCCGTTTCAGGGTACCCATTGCTGCGCCACTCTGAACAAAGGGGTCGATCAGGTCGTTTAATAGCTTCGGACTCAATGGAATCTCATCACCCTGGAGATTGACGAACAGATCGCCGGCAAACATACGGGCCACTGCGGCGACCCGATCGGTTCCGGTACGATAATCCCCCTTCATCATCACAGCCCGCCCTCTGAACCCTTCGACCGTCTGTTTGATCCGCTCATCATCCGTCGCTACCATGACGTCCGACACGAGGTCACAGGCCGCTGCCCGTTCATAGACATGTTGGATCAGCGGTTTACCATTGAGCATGACGAGCGGTTTCCCGGGAAAGCGGGACGATCCATATCGGGCTGGAATGACGACGGTGATGGGACGTGCGCTACCCATGTTCGACCGCCTCGATTAACTGCTCTGGAGAGACCGTCCCCGTACCGACCATCCCCACGACGATTCCGGCCGCATGATTCGCCAACATCGCCCCCTGCTTCACGTTCGCGCCCACCGACAGCGCCAACGCCAAGGTCGCGATGACCGTATCACCAGCCCCCGTGACGTCATACACTTGCTTGGCCTTGGTGGGCAAATGCCAGGAAGCGCCGTCGCCCTCATAGAGACTCATTCCCTTTTCGCCTCGCGTGATCAGCACCGACCGGCAACCAAGCCGTTGTCGAATCATGGCACCGGCCTCGTTGATCGACTGATCATCGTCGCGGTGCAAGCCGGAGGCCTGGATAGCCTCGAAATGATTGGGCGTGATGACCGTCACACCTTTGTAATAGGAAAAGTGTTCGACTTTCGGGTCCACGATGATCGGGATCCGTCGCAACGCCGCCAGCCTGGTCAGCTCAGACATCAGAGGCGCCGACACCACCCCCTTGGCATAGTCGGATACGACCAGACAGGACAGGTCCCGCAGCCGCGACTCAACGTAGCGCAGAATCTTGCGTTGAAGAGGCGCTTTGAGCTCGCGCCGCGCCTCAATATCATATCGGACGACCTGTTGGTTATGGGCGATGACCCGGCTTTTTCTGGTGGTGGGACGATCTTGATCAATCACGACGCCGCCGCGGCTTGATCGTTTGGAACCGAGCTCCTTCATCAGGAGCCGTCCGCTTTCATCCGCTCCGATGACGCCACAGACGTCGGCCTTGCCCCCTAACGCCAGGATGTTGTTGAACACGTTGGCGGCGCCGCCTAGGCGAACAGACTCGGATTCCACATGGACGACGGGAACCGGCGCCTCGGGCGAAATACGGCTGACCTTGCCAACCACATAGTGGTCGAGAATCAAGTCTCCCACCACCAACACGGACGCCTGGGGAAAGCGCTGGATGTAGCGACGCAACGTCCGTGGTGTCGGCTCTTTATCATCGCTTGCTTCCATCGCCCTCCCCATCCTCGAAGGCCGGTATGCCCCCTTACTCTAGCATTCCGTCATCGAATGGCCTTGCCCAACCGCTCCCACCGAACCCATTCCGTCCAGTGGCCCTGCCCACTCCAGGACCAGTAAATGCGGAAAGCCTTGCCCCGAATTTTTTCCTCCCTCACATATCCCCAAAATCGGCTATCCAAACTCTGGTCCCGATTGTCGCCCATTACAAAATACGACCCCTCCGGAACCGTCACGGGACCAAAATTGTCGCGGGGATTGATCGCCCCGTCAATAATACTGGGATCAATCCGTTGGGTAAAGGCTCGGTCATCGAGGGGTTGACCGTTGACGAACACCACCTTGTTGCGAATCTGGACCGTATCGCCCGGAATCCCGATAATGCGCTTGATGAAATCCTTTTCCTCATCCTCCGGGAACCGAAAAACGATGATGTCGCCGCGTTGCGGTTTACCGAATTCGATGAGTGTCCGGGACGTGTAACAATTAATCGGGGGAACGTTCCATTGCAGCTTGCAATCCGAGGGCCACTGGAGACCATAGGAGAGTTTGCTGACCAAGATGTGGTCGCCAATCAACAACGTCGGGATCATCGATCCCGATGGAATCTTAAACGCCTGCACGACGAAGACTCGAATCGCAAACGCGAGCAACATGGCGACGATAATCGCTTCGGTGTACTCGCGAACAATCGACTTGTGGGCGGCTCGATCCGCCGCTCGCTCCGCGGTCTTGGCAGCGACATGGTCAGACGGATCGCCGTTCGGGGAGCTGGATATCTTGTCGGCATCGACGGGATGGCGGTCGGTGCTCATTCGTCCCCAACCCTGAGAATCGCCAAAAATGCTTCTTGCGGCACTTCTACACTCCCAACGGCCTTCATCCGCTTTTTCCCCTCTTTTTGTTTTTCCAGCAGCTTGCGCTTGCGCGTAATGTCGCCGCCATAACATTTAGCCGTGACGTTTTTCTTCATGGCGCCAATGGTTTCCCGCGCGATGACTTTGTTGCCGATGGCCGCCTGAATGGCAATCTCAAACATTTGGCGGGGAATCAACTCCTTCATCTTCTCCACCAACTGCCGTCCCCGCGGGTACGCCCGGTCGCGATGCGTAATGAACGAAAGGGCGTCCACCGCCTCGCCATTCAACAAAATGTCGAGCTTGACCAGATCGGATTCCCGATAGCCCAACATCTCGTAATCTAACGAGGCATACCCCTGCGTGCGAGACTTCAGTTTGTCGTAAAAGTCCAAGATGACCTCATTGAGTGGCAGTTCGTAGGTGATCATCACCCGTGTCGGATCCAGAAACTGGATGCTTCGCTGAATTCCTCGCCGTTCCTGACAGAGTTGCAGGATAGCCCCCATGTAGCGTTCCGGGGTGATGATGGTGGCCAAAATAAACGGCTCTTCGAATCGTTCAATTTGATGGGCCGGAGGCAAGGTGGCGGGATTGTCGATTTCCAGCACCTGGCCTTTGGTCGTCGTCACGCGATAGACGACCGTCGGCGCCGTTGTAATGAGCGAGAGCCCATATTCCCGCTCTAGCCGCTCCTGGATGATCTCCATGTGGAGCAGCCCTAAAAACCCGCAGCGAAACCCAAACCCCAGCGCCAGCGAAGTCTCCGGCTCATACACAAACGACGAGTCATTGAGCCGCAACTTGAGGAGCGCGTCGCGCAAATCTTCATACTTGGACGTATCGGTCGAATAGAGTCCGCAAAAGACCAACGGCTTCACTTCCTTGTAGCCAGGGAGCGGTTCCCCCGCGGGTCTCATCGCGTCGGTAATGGTGTCGCCAATCTTGACGTCCGCGACTTCCTTCATGTTGGCGCACAAGTAGCCCACTTCGCCCGTCAACAGCTCGGCCTTCTTGACCCGCTTGGGCGTAAACTGCCCCACCTCCGTCACTTCAAAGACGCGCTCGTTCGACATGACCTTAATTTTCATGCCGGGACGCACGGAGCCATCGACAATCCGAATCAACACCACGACGCCTTGATAGTTATCAAACCAGGAATCGAAGATGAGTGCCTTGAGGGGACCATTCGGATCGCCGGCCGGGGGAGGGATCCGTTCAATGATTGCCTCCAGCACCTCCGGCACCCCGCGGCCTTCCTTGGCACTGATGGCAATCGCCTCAGTGGCGTCCAACTGGAGCACATCGGCGATTGACTGTTTGGTGCCCTCAACATCGGCGCTGGCCAAATCAATCTTGTTGATCACAGGGATAATGACGTGCTTGTTGGCCATTGCCAAATTCACATTAGCAATAGTCTGCGCTTGGACTCCCTGTGTCGCGTCCACCAGCAACAAGGACCCCTCGCATGCCGCCAGGCTCCTTGACACTTCGTAGGTGAAATCCACATGACCTGGCGTATCGATCAGGTGCAAGGCATACACCTTCCCGTCCTTGGCCTTGTACCGGATCGCCACCGCATGAGCCTTGATCGTGATGCCACGTTCCCGCTCTAGGTCCATGGCATCGAGGATCTGCTCTTTGGCCTCTCGGGCCGTGATTGCTCCTGTAGCTTCGAGGAACCGGTCAGCGAGGGTCGATTTGCCGTGATCGATATGGGCGATAATCGAGAAATTGCGTATCAGACTTTGCAAAGGCCCGCTCGTTTCTTAGAAGCGACGGTATTATAGTAAGCGGCTGGCGGGTTGTCAAAATAACGATAGCCCTCGTATAATCCACCCGCGACAGTCGATCGAGTCCGACTCGCCTATCGTCATCCACTACTCACCGAATCGCTGAACCGTTGCGTTTGTATGAAAGGCACCCATCGGGCAAGGGCCGTCTTTGGAAAAACCACGGCACGCTCTCCCTCGGCCCGACAACTCGCGCAGTGGGATCACCGGTATCTCTGGCACCCCTTCACCCAAATGCAGGAATGGGAGCAAGAAGAACCGCTGATCATTGAACGGGGGCGCGGCTCCTATCTCTTTGATCTTCAGGGCCGAGCTTATTTGGATGGTACATCGTCCATCTGGGTCAATCTCCATGGTCATCGCCATCCGGCTCTCGACCGGGCGTTGAAACGACAACTCGGCAAGATCGCCCACTCCACGTTTCTGGGCCTTTCAAACCCGCCGGCCATTGAGCTCGCCCGCGAACTGGTTCGCATTGCTCCGAAGGGACTGACCCGCGTGTTTTACTCTGATAATGGTTCAACAGCGGTGGAGGTCGCTTTGAAAATGGCCGTTCAATATTGGCAACAGCGGCATCCGGAAGCCGGTCCGAAACAGCGTTTTCTGCGCTTACAACTGGCATACCACGGCGACACCATCGGCGCGGTGAGTGTAGGCAACATCGATCTGTTTCATGGCCGGTTTAAGCCGCTCTTATTTCCCACCCTTGAGGCAAGCCCGCCCCATTGCTACCGCTGTCCGCTCAGGCTCACCTACCCCTCGTGTGGGATGGCATGCCTCGATCCCATTGAGCAGATACTCAAAACCCGTCACCGTGAACTCGCCGGCCTGATAATCGAACCCTTGGTCCAAGCTGCAGCGGGCATGATCGTACACCCACCAGGCTACCTCAAACGAATTCGCGAACTCTGCACCCGGTACGACGTTCTCTTGATTGCCGATGAGGTCGCCACTGGTTTCGGGCGAACCGGCAAGATGTTCGCATGCCAACACGAGGGAATCACCCCGGACTTCATGGCCATAAGCAAGGGCATGACTGGCGGTTACATGCCCCTCGCCGCCACCTTGACCACGGAAGAGATTTATCGGGGGTTTCTTGGCAAGTACGAAGAGTTCAAGACCTTTTTTCACGGCCACAGTTACACCGGTAATCCGCTCGGCTGTGCAGTGGCTCTTGAAAATCTTCGAATTTTTCGGCGAGAGCGCACGTTGCTTCGCCTCCGTCCCAAAATAGCTGCGTTGGCCCGGTGGCTTCGGCCCCTGACGAGCCTTCCCCACGTCGGCGAGATCAGGCAAAAGGGCATGATGGTGGGGATCGAATTGGTTCGCGATCGTGCCACCAAAGAACCCTATCCCTTGGCAACACGGATCGGCCATCACGTCGCCGCCGAAGCACGACGAAAGGGCCTCCTGCTTCGTCCGTTGGGCAATGTGATTGTGCTGCTCCCCCCTTTGAGCGTCTCTCTCGCAGAACTGAAACGCATGGTGACCATTGTGCGCTCGGCCATTCAAACCGTGACCGGTCGGTAATCCCTCATCCACTTGATCGGCATAACGCGCTCGCCCTCCGTAAGAGCTCAATCCGTCTGCTCCCCGTGCAATCGATCAGGAGACGATGCCTCCCTCACTCTCCGCTCCCGAGGGAACAGTCGAACTTCGTCTCCCAACCCCAGTTGCAGAGTGACCGCGGCGTTGCGTTCTTTCAGAAAGACCTCAACGTAACCATTACTATTGATCAAAGCAGAGGGGTCTTCGTAGGACCCTTCACTATAACTGGTGACAAGCCCGTCGATCGTCCAGGTGCCAACCCTGATCACGACACCAGCCTGTCGAGATCGGACCTCCACCGCAGCCACGTCTTCCCGCCGCAGGTTTGAAATAAGATTTCCAAAATGATCGACACAGACGATCCGCCCGAGGAGCGCTTCCTCGGTCCATGTAGGACGCACCAGGAAACGGCGGATCGGATCATGAATCACAGGGCCGAACAATTCCTTCGGCACTCCCCTGCTCAACCAACCGGCGGCCGGCGCGAAGACATCTCGTCCGTCGAACGTTGATCCGGCCGTCTCCAATCGGTAGTCCCGATTGTCAATCTTCCGCACTTCGGCCCTGGGATGTTGTTCAAGAATCTCACTGAACAGGCCATTGTCGGGGCCGATGAAGAACGCCAATCCGGTGGAGATCAGTAAGGCCCGCCGGTTCGTCCCCACACCGGGATCGACCACCGCCACATGGATGGTCCCTTCGGGGAAATAGTGGACACAGGAGGAGAGAAAAAACCCGGCTTCCTCAATCTGATGCGGAGTGATGTCGTGAGAGAGATCGATGATCGTCGCAGCCGGATTGATCCTCAGGATCACTCCCTTCATCGTCGGCACAAACCAATCTCGGATGCCGAAATCGGAGAGAAGGGTGATGATGGGCCGTGCCGGCGGCACGTCAGACATCCTCGAATTTGATCTCCACCACCTCGTATTCGACCGTCTTCGTTGGCGTCTTCACCTCGACGAAGTCGCCCACCCGTTTCCCGATGAGCGCGCGGCCGACCGGGGACTGGACGGAAATCTTGTTGTACTTGACGTCGGCTTCGTCTTGGCCGACGAGGGTGTATTGTCGTTTCTCCTGCGATTCCTGTTCGATCACCATCACGGTTGCCCCGAACACGACGGTGTCGCTGTTTCGTCCCGTGATTTCGACCACGCGGGCGTCGGCCAGTTTGTTTTCAATTTCGGTGATGCGGGCTTCGATAAAGGCCTGACGCTCCTTCGCCGCATCGTACTCGGCATTTTCGCTGAGATCGCCGTGGGCGCGGGCGTCGGCAATCGCCTCGATGACCTTGGGACGCTCGACTTTCCGCAGGCGGTCGAGTTCAGCCTTTAACGCTTCGTAGCCTTTTCTTGTAATCGGTGTCGGCATAGGGCACTCACTCCTGGCCACAGTATGGTTGATGATACTCCTGCAATGAACGGATGGACAGCCCCTTTTTCAACATGGCTTCAATCCCTAACACCGCAGCCATCGCCCCGCGCATGGTCGTGTAATACGACAGACCTTTGTGGAGGGCTTCTCGGCGAATGGCAATCGAATCAGAATGGGCCGAGGCTGTCTGGACTGTGTTGACCACGAGGGCGATCTCTCCATTTTTAATGTGGTCAACGATGTGCGGCCGACCTTCACTCACCTTGTTGACCGTCGTCACCTCCACTCCAGAGTTCCTCAAATAGGCCGCGGTCCCACTGGTCGCTTGAATGGAAAAGCCAATCGCTTGGAGACGTCTGGCCACCTCCAACGCTGCGGGCCTGTCCGCCGCCTTGACACTAATAAAGGCGACACCCGACGTAGGAAGCGAGGCGCCGGCACCGGCCTGGGATTTCGCAAAGGCCCATCCGAAATCCTCGTCCAGCCCCATTACTTCACCGGTTGATTTCATCTCCGGCCCCAACAGCACGTCCACTCCAGCAAATTTTGTGAACGGAAAGACCGCTTCCTTGACGGATATATGGGTCGGCTGGGGCGGAGACGTGAAGCCAAGCTGGTCCAACGTGTATCCCAACATCACCTTCATGGCCAGCTTCGTCAGGGGCACTCCAATAGCTTTGCTGACGAATGGCACAGTCCGTGATCCCCGTGGATTGACTTCGAGGATATAAACGGTTCCGTCCTTCACGGCAAATTGCGCATTCATCAAGCCCACGACTCTCAAAGCCTTCGCCAGCAATTTCATCTGCCGCTCAATCTCTCGCACCACAGCCTTGTCCAGCGTATAGACCGGCAGCGAACAGGCCGAGTCCCCGGAATGGACACCGGCTTCTTCGATATGCTCCATGATCCCCGCCACTACCACGGTGTCGCCGTCAGCAATCGCATCAGCATCGACCTCGATGGCGTCGGACAAATACTTGTCGATCAGCACCGGGTGACTGGGCGAGGCCTTGACGGCAACTTTCATATACTCCATCAATCCAGCCTGGTCATAGACGATTTGCATCGAGCGGCCGCCAAGGACATAAGAAGGCCGCACCATCACGGGATAACCGAGCGCCTCGGCCACTTGTGCCGCCTCATCAACCGACCGCGCTATTCCGCTGTCAGCCTGTCGCAAGTTCAGCTTCGCGAGGAGGTCACGAAATCGCTCCCGATCCTCGGCCAAATCAATCGCATCCGGGCTCGTGCCCAAGATGCGGACACCAGCCTTCGAAAGTGGAAGGGCCAGCTTGAGCGGCGTTTGCCCTCCGAATTGCAGCACCACGCCCATGGGCTGTTCTTTGCGGACGATGTTCAAGACATCCTCCTCCGTCAAGGGCTCGAAGTACAGCCGGTCCGACGTATCATAGTCAGTGCTGACCGTCTCGGGGTTGCAGTTGACCATAATCGTCTCAACCCCTTCTTCCTTGAGCGCCATCGCCGCCTGAACGCAACAATAGTCGAACTCGATTCCCTGTCCGATCCGATTTGGCCCACCTCCCAAAATCATGACCTTTTTCCGATTTGATGGCCTGGCCTCGCACTCATCCCCATAGGTGGAATAGAGATAGGGCGTGTGTGCCTCGAATTCCGCCGCGCAGGTGTCGACTCGCTTGTACGTGACAGAACAGCCGCTGGGCTTAACCGAGCTATCGCTTTCAGATGCCACACGAACTCGGCGAATAGACGCCGTATCCACCCCCACCAAATACGCCAGACGGTCATCGGAGAAGCCCAGTCGTTTGGCTTCCCACAGCCACCCATCTTTCATGGCTCCGGCACCTAGCCCGGACACCAGTTCTTGGGCATTGGCAACGAGCCGCTGTTCAAATTCCACCAATTCTCGAACCTGTTCGATGAACCAGGGATCGATAAAGGTCAAAGCAAAGAGCTCGTCAGTTCCCAACCCCAACCGAATCCCATCGGCCAAATACCACAATCGTTCGGCCAGCGGAATCCGCAACATGCGGCGGACCTGATCTGCGAGCTCCTTCCATGAGGCTCCCGGCGGAAGGCCCCGGTCAATACCGACGCGTGAAACCAACCCGTTGAGATCTAGCTCCAACGACCGGATCGCCTTTTGCAGGGCTTCTTTAAATGTCCGCCCAATCGCCATGGCCTCTCCGACCGACTTCATCTGCGTCGTGAGCGTTGGATCGGCCCCTTTAAATTTTTGAAACGCGAAGCGGGGAATTTTCACGACCACATAGTCGATCGCCGGTTCAAACGACGCCTTGGTCACCCCCGTAATGTCATTTGTGATCTCATCCAACGTGTAGCCGACTGCCAATTTGGCAGCGACCTTAGCAATGGGGAAACCGGTGGCCTTCGATGCCAGCGCCGAACTCCTGGAGACGCGGGGATTCATTTCGATGACCACCATGTCCCCATTGCGAGGATTCACGCCGAACTGGATATTGGAGCCGCCCGTCTCAACACCAATCTCTCTAATGATCTTGAGGGCCGCATCCCTCATGCATTGGTATTCTTTATCGGTCAATGTCATGGCCGGCGCCACGGTGATGCTGTCGCCGGTGTGTACCCCCATGGGATCAAGATTTTCGATCGGGCACACAATCACGACATTGTCTTTCAGATCCCGCATCACCTCCAGCTCATATTCCTTCCACCCAATGACTGACTCTTCGATCAGCGCCTGCCCAACAGGACTCATAGTCAGGGCCCAATCGATCAACCTGACAAATTCCTCTCGATTGTAGGCGATGTTCCCGCCGGTGCCTCCCAACGTAAACGATGGGCGAATAATGGCGGGAAATCCGACCTGGTCTAACACGGCAAGCGCCTCTTCGCGGCTACGCGTGGTACCGCTCTTCGGCACTCGCAATCCGATCCGTTGCATGGCCGACTTGAACGCCTCGCGATCCTCGGCTTTATGAATGGCCTCGGCGGACGCTCCGATGAGTTGGACCCCATATTTGTCCAGCACGCCTCTTCTGACCAGCCCCATCGTGGTGTTGAGCGCCGTCTGTCCACCCATGGTAGGAAGCAAGGCATCGGGACGCTCCCGCTCAATGACGGCTTCGACCACCTCCAGGGTAATCGGCTCCACGTAGGTTCGGTCGGCCATCTCTGGGTCGGTCATGATGGTGGCGGGGTTACTGTTGATGAGGATTACCCGATAGCCTTCTTCCTTGAGGGCCTTGCAGGCCTGTGTGCCAGAATAGTCGAACTCGCAGGCTTGACCGATCACGATCGGCCCTGAGCCAATGATCAGGACGGAACGAATGTCTGTACGTTTCGGCATAGGGTCCCTCTGGACTGGTGTCGCCTAGGAGGACGGTTGCGACGGCCCAATCGGCGGGCGATAGGGCTGGATCGGTACTGGTTTCGTCCCCTCTGTCTGGTGGTAGAGTTTTAAGACTTCCGGCAGCCAGGCCTCGATTTGGTTGATGCGCGTCGCGTCGGAAGGGTGCGTCGACAAGAATTCTGGAATGTTCTGTTGCGCTCGAAAACAGGCCTTGCCGATCAATTGCTTGGGACACCCACTCATCCGTTCCCAAAATGGCACTGCCTCGCGCGGATCATAACCGGCCTTGGCCATCAGGCGGAGCCCGATAAAATCGGCCTCGGATTCCTGACTTCGCCCAAACGGCAGAGAAACCCCTACTCCATAGGCACTCATCGCCGCCACCGCCGCATCGGGACGGCCAGCCGCCGCTCCCGCCGCCAAGGCGCCAACCTGGGCGATCGTCTCCAGAATACCCCGGCTATACCGTTCGGCCCCGTGCCGCTGGAGCACGTGGGCGACTTCATGGCCCATAACGGTCGCCAATCCGGCTTCGCTCTGAGTAAACTTGAGAATGCCGGTAAAGACCGCAACTTTTCCGCCGGGCAAGGCAAACGCGTTGATCGTGCGGTCGTCCTGAATCACGACAAATTCCCATTGGTACTCCGGCTTATTGGCGGCCGCGGCGATGCGCCCCCCCACCCGATTGACCATCTCATTGATCTCCACATCGTCGCTCAACCGGGCTGTGCGCAGGATCTCATGGAAGGCGCTGATCCCCATGGCGATCTCTTTTTCTTCCGAGATCGTGATGAACTGATCTCGAGCAGTTCCCGGAGCCCGGTAACAGCCGGCTATCGCGGAGGCCATCCACCCCATGGCCCCTATCTGGGCAAGCCCCTGCAAGCCAAGGATGACTCGGACACTCTGGCGAAGCAACTCGCGTCGTCCCACCGATGAGGCCAACCTCGGACCGACCGGCATATCGTTGAGCCAGGAGAGGGGGTGTTCGTCCTGCTCGGATCGGGCAGGGAAACGATTCATAGACAATTCGCTAGGGCATCCACAAGTACATGAATTGGGGCGCACTTCCCCGCAGGAATGTCATCAAATCCAGTTCACCAAGGGCCGACAGCGGCCCTGGCGCCAACAACCGAGAATAGACGTTATTGACGTAGTCGCCCGGCCGTTGATAGGTCACAACGCGAGCCTCCGTCAGGTTGGCTTTCTTTTTTGCCAGCTCGATGGCGTCATCCAAGTAGCCGATCTCGTCCACCAACCCTACCGCTTTCGCTTGTCCTCCCGCGTAGACGCGCCCATCAGCCAGTTCCTTGAGCCGATCCATTGGCAGATGCGGCCGTCCTTCTTGGACAACAGCCAAGAACCGTTGATAAAAAGAATCGATCAGCCCTTGAAAGATCGCCCGCTCCTCTGGCGTCATTACCCGAAAGGGCGACCCCATGTCCTTTCTGGGCCCAGACGTCACCGCCGTCGCCTCCACGCCTATTTTCTCCATCAGGCCGTGGGCATTGATGGTCAGCATGATGACTCCGATGCTACCGGTCACAGACGAAGGATGCGCCAGTACCACGTCAGCGGCGGAGGCCACGTAGTAGCCTCCCGAGGTTCCCAGATCCATGATGGAGGCGACGATCGGAATTTTCCGCGAAGCTTTGAACGACTTGATCTCATGATACATGATGTCCGAGGCCGTCACCGTGCCGCCCGGCGTATTGATGCGGAGGACGACTGCCTTGATACTGTCGTCCTGCGAGGCTTTCAGCAACTGTTCCTTAAGCCTTGCGACTGGGCTCGGAGCCGGCATGAGCCCTTCTTTGTCCTGGGAGCTGATCAGACCGGAAACATCGATGAGTAACACCTTGGCTGATCCACTGCCGCTCACCTGGGTCTCCTTGAGAGGCCCCTGTGCAGGAAACAAAGTAAAGTTGAACGAGCAACCGGACCATGCCCCTTCGATCAACAGTCCGATCAACACCCCTACGACAAACCGATTACGCATAGTGGGTCTCCATCAGTCGAACGAATTCTTCAAACAGGTAGGCGGCATCATGGGGGCCCGGTGAGGCCTCCGGATGATATTGCACGGAAAACAGTTTTTGGTCGGGACAGGCCATGCCCTCAATGGAATGATCGTTTATACTCACATGTGTAATCGACAGCGGCCCGTAGTCAGTGTCCGTCTTCCGTGGACCGGCGGGCACTTGCTCCAATGACTCGGCAATGGCGACCGCAAAATTGTGGTTTTGGGACGTGATCTCCACTTTCTTGGTTCTGAGATCGATGACCGGATGATTGACGCCATGATGCCCGAATTTCAATTTGTACGTCTTCAGCCCAAACGCCAAACCCAAAATTTGATGGCCCAAACAAATGCCAAAGATCGGGTAGCGACCGATCAATTTCTTGATTTCCTTCACTGCGTACGGCACACCCTCCGGATCCCCGGGACCGTTAGACAGAAAAACTCCGTCCGGTTGCCGAGCTTCAATCTCCTCCGCCTTTGTCCTTGCCGGAACCACCGTGATACGACACCCGACATCGGCCAGCCGCCGAAGGATATTTTGTTTGATGCCGAAATCATAGGCCACCACATGCCAGGGACGTCCATCGGGACGAAATCGAGGGGGCTGCATGCCATCGGGAGCCCATCTGCCGGACCCCCTTTCCCATTCGTACGGTCGCTCGCAGGAGACCATTCCGGCCAAGTCTCGCCCCACGATACTTGGGGCTTCCCGCGCTTTGGTGACAGCATCACCCCTGTCGAGCCCCCCATGGGTAATGACGCCCTGTTGAGACCCCTTTTCCCGCAGATGTCTCGTCAACGCTCTGGTATCGATTCCTTCAATCGCTACAACTCCGGCTTCCACCAAATACTCATGGATCGTCTGTTTGCTCCGCCAGTTACTGGCTAACCGACTGGCTTCTGCCACCACGAACCCCTCCGCCCACACTCTCCGAGACTCGCCATCTTCCGGCGTGGTCCCATAGTTGCCAATGTGCGGGCAGGTCATAGTGACGATCTGCCCCTTGTAAGACGGATCCGTCAACACCTCCTGATAACCTGTCATGGCAGTGTTGAACACAACTTCTCCCACCGCTTCCCCTTCATGGCCGAGCGCCCGGCCCTCAAAACAAGTCCCATCAGCCAAGGCCAGCAACGCTTTTTTCATCGAGACACCCCAGCGGTTGTTAGAGACGCCCTTGCCTTCACAGCCATCAAGGCCACTCCCAAGATCGCTGTGACGGTATAGAGGATTCGTATCGGCATTAACACCCGGAACAGCGCCTCGAAGGCCTCCCTTTTCGCCTCTTCCCCCGAAGCAGCAAAGGCTTGCTCCTGCAAGAATACGGCCTGCGGATGCAGCACCAACACAATGATTCCCACGCTCGCCACCATCACGGCGACAATCACCGCCTCGCCCCATCCGACTGTCACCGCCGCTTCCCCGCTCCACCGCCGATAGGCGAGGCCGCCACAGAGCACGACAGCGGATCCCACAAGAAACCGCTGATAGTTCTCAAACGCCTTTGTTAAAAATACCCCTCCACTCTCCTGGCCGCCAAAGGTGTTGAACACCGCCGGAATCACCCCTCCGACCAAGACAGTTAACCCTCCGACCCACAGGCTCAACGCCAGCCATTCCATGGTCAGACACCCAATCAGACTCCAGCGCCGGAGGCCTTGCACAATCGCTCGCTTAATCCGTTACTGATCCAACCGATAGACGACACGTCCACCTACAATCGTCATCTGTACCCGTCCCTTGACTTTCCAGCCGGCAAATGGAGTATTGCGACTTTTTGAGCGAAACAGGCTTGGATCCACTTCCCACTGGACAGAGGGATCGACAAGGGTCACATCGGCATCAGCCCCTACCGCCAACGTCCCCTTGGGCAATCCGAACGCTGCGGCCGGAGCAGCCGTTAGTTTGGTGACGGCCTGCTCCAATGACAACACCCCCTCCTCAACCAGGCTCAGCGTCAGAGGCAGCGCGGTTTCCAATCCGACGATGCCAAACGGCGCCTCGGTGAAGTCCTGCTGCTTTTCCTGGGCGGCATGGGGCGCGTGGTCGGTGGCAATGACATCGATTGTCCCGTCGCGCAGTCCCTCCTTAATGGCGCGCACATCTTCGGTCGTGCGCAGCGGAGGGTTCATTTTGGCATGAGTATTGTAGCCACGAACCACTTCCTCCGTTAGAGTGAAATGATGGGGACAGGCCTCTGCTGTCACCTTAATGCCGCGCCTCTTGGCTTCTCGCACCATGCGGACCGATCCCGCCGTGCTGATGTGGGCCAGATGGATCCTTGCTCCTGTCAATTCTGCGAGCAGCAGATTACGGGCCACCATCACATCTTCAGCCACAGCCGGAATACCAGGCAGTCCGAGTTCCGTCGAAACCAGGCCCTCGTTCATACACCCCCCTTCAGCCAAATTCAGGTCCTCGCAATGGTCCACCACCGTGAGGTCAAATGCGAGCGCATATTCCATCGCCCGACGCATCACCAAACTATTCATCACAGGCTTGCCATCGTCCGAAATCGCCACGCAACCGGATCGCCTGAGATCGCCAATCTCCGCGAGTTCTTTTCCTTCGGAACGTTTAGTGATCGCTCCGATCGGTAACACGTTCGCGAGGCCGGCGGCTCGACCCCGTTCGAGAATAAACTCCGTCACCGCCTGATTGTCATTGACCGGATTCGTATTCGGCATACAACAGACCGTTGTAAACCCCCCGGCGACGGCGGCGGCACTGCCGCTTTCAATGGTTTCTTTGTATTCAAACCCTGGTTCCCGAAAGTGGACATGCAGATCGACAAACCCCGGCAACACGAGCAACCCCCGCGCGTCGATGACCTCGCAGCCGGACGGCATCGGCAGGTTTCGGTCGACCGAGACGATTTTGTTCCCCTCAATCAAGACATCGCCCTCGCCCCCATATCGGCCCGGGTCGATCACTCGTCCACCTTTGATCAGCAATGCCACTGTCTGTTTCCTTTCGTCATCTCGCAGTCAGGCTTCTCGCTCATCTGACCCAACCACGCCGCGCGACCGGTTAGCCGGGCTCCGACATCAGATAGAGTACCCCCATGCGGACAGCCACGCCGTTCGCGACCTGATCGAGAATCACCGACGACAGACTGTCGGCCACATCCGGCGCAATTTCCACCCCTCGATTGATGGGGCCGGGATGCATGACGATCGCTCCCGGCTCGGCCAATCGGACCCGCTCGGCAGTCAATCCATA
>JANDJC010000036.1 GCA_024331045.1 Nitrospira sp. | reverse complement strand
CAGGCCTTGGGCCAACGGTGGGGCATCGATCCGGAACAGATTGTCGTGGGGAACGGCTCGATGGAGCTGATCGATGCCATTCCACGGACGCTTAATCTCAAGCGGCTGGTGGTCGTGCATCCGACTTTTTCGGAATATGAACGGGCGATGGCGCGAGCCGGTGGCTCGGTGGTGACGATCTATGCGAAACGGGCGCAGGACTATGCCATTCCCCTTGACCGCCTGGTGAGGCTTCTTGATTCGCTCGATTCAAAAGAGGGCGAGGCCCTTTCTCTCGATGGCCTGATGCTCTGTAATCCCAACAGTCCAACTGGTCAAACCTGTTCGGTTGAGGAAGTCTCGTACCTGGCCAAACTTGCCGCTCGACGGAGGCTCTGGCTGGTGCTCGATGAGGCCTTTGCCGACTATTGTCCGGAACGGTCGGTGTTGCCGCAGGCCGCCTCATGGCCGCGGGTGATCGTCTTGCGCAGCATGACCAAGTTCTATGCCTTGCCTGGGCTCCGTGTGGGCTATGCCGTGGCTTCGCGATCAGTGGCTCGTCGGCTGCGGACACACCTGTCTCCCTGGTCCGTCAATACAATTGGCCAGGTTGCGGCGCTCGCCGCCTTGGGTGACCAGGCTCATGCCGAAAAGAGTCTGCGCTTCATGGCTCGCGAGAGGAACCGATTCGCCTCGTTATTGAGAGCCCTTCCCGGATGCCAGGTGATCGGCCCCTCGGCGAACTACATCTTTGTTGAGCTGCCGCGTGGCTGGCGGGCAAGGACGGCAACCGATCGACTCAGGCGCGAGGGGCTGCTGATCCGCGACTGCTCGTCAGTCCCGGGAGCTTCTGCCCAGGCAATTCGTCTGGCCGTGCGATTGCCATCGGACAATGATCGGCTGGTGAAGGTTCTTTCGACCATGATGGAGAAACCCAATGGATGACATCATCGCCAGCTCTGTGCGTACCGCCTATCAGGTGATCGACCGGACGTTGATCATCGATCTAGGCGGCCGGCGAAGGGTGCTCTCATCCGCTCCTCAGGGGGGAGGAGTCGCTCTTGCGTCGTATGTCCTGAATCATCAGGTCGATGGTCACGACGTGACGCACAATGGACGTCCACGGCAGCTTGGCGATCCGGCCCGTTGCTTAAAACAGGTGGCTGCTCGATACGGTCTCAAGGGGTCAACGGTTGGCTTGATGACGGCGGTGCCGATGACACAGCTCGTCATGGCCCGGTACGAAGCGGGACCGCTTGGAGTTGAGTGTTTTGCAACCGTTGGGGTTGCCAATGCGGTGCGGGCCGGGGAATGGGGAACGAAGACGGCTGCTCGGCAGGCCGAGCCGGTTTCTAGGGCTCCTGGCACCATCAATCTGATCCTTCTCACGAACGGCCATCTCTCCACCGCCACGATGGTGGGAGCGGTCCAGGTTGCGACGGAGGCCAAGACTGCCGTGCTGCTCGATGCAGGGGTTCCCAGTGCCTATAGTGCCTCATCCGCCACTGGAACCGGCACTGACGTCGTGGTGATTGTCTGTTCGCGGAAGGGAGAAGGCCCCTTTTGTCGCTATAGCGGAACCCACACGGTCCTAGGGGCCTTGATCGGTCAAGCGGTGACTCAGTGTGTCTCTGCTGGATTGCAAAAGGCGAAACGGGAGAGCAAGTTCCATCACCGGTAAGATGTCCCCTACCGTTTTGGCTCCTCCCGTTTCGAATCCCTGATCGGTTCTGGACATCGGCAAACTATCCATAGTACGGCGGTAATGCTGGACGAAAGGGGAGTGTCAGTGTGCTGAGAGTTCTGATCGGCGTTGTACGAACCGGTTGTTTGCTCATCGTTTCAAACACCCGCCGCGTTCTGTTCTGAAGGTTGGATTTGGTCCCCGTCGTTCTTGGCAGTCCTCGGTGTTGGGCGACGGGGGGTTCAATCATCAGGTGGGAAAGAAGCACGCAATTGCTTGCAACCGGATGCCAAGGCGTTAGACTTGGAACAAGTCCTCCTCCCTAGTGTTGACAGCGAGACGTTTACAACCAGTGAGCGGCGGAAGTCTCGGGGGTGAAAGTCTCACGAGACGTCCCGTGCCCGGCAACCTTTGTAGAGGATCGTTGAGGCAAGGTTGTCATCACCGGGATTGTCTCCGGTGTTGTGTGATGGCGTTGGCGAGGACAAGGGATAAAAAGGGATAAAGCAGAAGGTCAGGGAGTCCCAAACAGCGAATGAGGGCCATCCAAACAAATCGGGAAATAACCATGCCAGGAGACCTGTGTCTGACAAGAGAGGAGGCTGCTTGTTCGGTTTCCCCCTCCTGCGATGACTCCAACCGCGATCAATGGTGCTCCCTTTCTCGATGGTGCCTGCTTCCAATTGGCCACGATGTCTTCGCGGTTCACCTGCACCACGTGCGCGAAGTGGTGCAGGTGGAATCAATCGTTCCTGTTCCCGGCTTGCCGCCTGTCTTGGTGGGGGTGACGATCTGTGGAGGTCTGGTGATTCCCTTGATGGACGTATCGATACTACTCGACCGTTCGAGAACCATAAGACGTCGATACGCTGCATTGGTCAAACAAGAAGAGAAAGTAATCGGGATTTTGCTCGATGGGATTCCCGAGATTTCAACCGGATCTTTCGGTGTTGCCCACCAGCACACGATCGATGAGTCGTCGAAGGTTGGGGTCGTGTTGAGTGGGGTGATCAACAACGGCTCGGAACAATACCATTTGCTCGACGTCCCGAAATTATTCGCAGTTCTTCAATCATTGTCGGTTCACTCTTCGCCGGCCTCAGTTGATAAAGGACCGCTCTAAAGTCGGTCGAGGTGATTGATCGCTCGCAGTTTGCGGACTATGCAGGAGAAACAGCCATGACGGTGCAGAGCCGATCCGCAATTCGAGGAGCTGGATCATGGTTTCGCAATCTCACCATCCTCCATCGGTTGATGCTGGGGATGCTGCTCACGGCTGCCGTGGTCAGCCTTCTCTTGGGTGTCGGATTCCACGGCGTCACAAGGCTGAAACAAACCGTGGCGTCCCTGGATGCCGGTCCGGTGTCGGCGCTCGCGCAAGTCAGTATGAGTGGCAACAACCTTGCTCTGTACCAAAGCGCGCTCGCCGGGATGGGGCGGTATACCAGCAAGGCCGATTTTGCAGGGGCAGCCGGTCGATTGGCCGAGTTGAAGCGCCAAACATTGGCGTCGCTCGATTTCCCCGAAAGCGATGGAAAGGGGGGAGGAGAATTCGATGCCGGCGAACGAAAACGCCTCGTTGTGCTGCAACAGTCGCTCAAAGACTATTTTGACGCGGCGGAAAAAGCAATCACGATGCTGGCAGACAGTTTGGATGAGTCTCTGTCCGATGATCAGCGGCAACCGTTACGGGATCTTGGCTTGCTCGCCATTGCTGGAGACGTTGCCGCAAAGCAGCGGAAGGTGACCGTGCAGATTCATGAGCTGATGATCAAGCTTCGCGAGTCTGCGCGAGACACTGCCGGTCGTGCTCAGGCTGAGGCGGAGGGATATCGGCAGGTGCTGGTGCTCATCTGGGGGTGGATATTGGCAGCCGTTGGTATCGGCTATCTAGTGACTCGAGGAATATCGCGACGCATCGTGCGATTGGGCGACGTTGCCGGCGAAGCCGTTGCGGGTAATCTGTGCGCCAGGGTCTGTGTGGAAGGACAAGGTGATCTGGCGCGTTTGGGCAAAGCGCTCAACATTTTATTGGAGCGGATGGCCTCGCTTGCCTCGGCTGAGCAGGAGCGGGACCGATTGCAACGACGGCTGGCGGAAGTTCAGGCTCTGGTCTCGAATGCGCGGAAGGGGGATCTGATCAAGCAGAGTGAGGTCCCAGCCGATGTCTGTGGTCCGCTAGTTCAAGAGATCAATGGTCTGATCCAGCAGGTGTCGCATGTGTTACTGCATGTTCGTGATTCGGTACAGCGGATATCTGAGTCGGCCGATATGCTCCGAAAACAGGCCGATCAGCTCAAGGATGCCGCGAGGCGACAAATTGGAGAGTCGCGCCAGGTTTTGGGAGCCATGGAACAATGGATCGGTGCCATGCATCGCGTCTCAGAAGTTACCAGAGCGTTGACAGAGTCACAAAAAGAAGTCCTCCTGGCCGTGGAGCGAGGCCGGACATTGGCGGGAGAGAGAAGTCGGGAACTGGACGGTATGCGCTCTTCGCTTCGACAGGAGGTTTCGCGACTCAAGATACTGGGCTCTCGGGTGACGGACATCGATCGGCTGGTTCTTGTGATTCAGGAACTTGTCGATCGCATGAATCTAGTGGCATTGAACACGACTCTCGAGACAACAGTGGATGATGACGAATCAGATGAATCCATGAGAAGACGAATCACGTCTCTTGTCTTGAAGGTCGACCATACCCAAAACCTGGCGAAGCAGTTGAGGGAGGCGGCGGGGGATCTGGGGTCATTAACGGTGCTTGTCCGGGGCGAAGCCCACGATGTTGTTGAGGCACTGGAACAGAAAACCGGTGACGGCGCAGAGGGGGAATCGTCCATGACGCTGGAAGAGGCCTTGGCCCTTATGACCTCCCTGATCCAGCGGATGTCGAACCTGGCTGGCGCCCTTGCTGTAACGGTCGCAGAGCACATTTCTGCCGTCGCAGTAACGGGGCAGTTCATCAAAGACATCATGGAAGATGCGAAGGTGACGCAACGTGCCTGGGACCAAACCAAGGAAGTGGCTCAAAACTTGGAAAAGTTGGCGGACAGTTTAAGCGCGCCTATGTCGCGATTTACGCTGGCCTGATCCTTCCATAGTTTTTCTCCAAGCCATGAAACAAGCCACCCGGTTGGGTTTCTCTAGTGACATAGTGCGAGTGACGTAGTGCGAGTGACATAGAGAGGGAGACGAGTAGAGACAGGGGCGTACCACGAGCCGAAGAAAGGACAAATCCCCTCTCCTTACAGGGGCGGTGAAGCCACCAATCTCGCCAGAAGGCCCATCGGAGGTGGCGCCGATTGAGGTGTCGATGGCCTATGACACGACAGATGATTGCTCCGGACAGGGTTCGGTGACGCCGGAATCTTCCCCTGCCAAGCCTGCTTTGCCCGACTCCTACCTCTTCCCCCCCCTGGAGCAGGAAGCTCTGTCATATTTTGCCGTGGAGGCGGATCACCATCTGCGGACGTTGCAGAGAGGCTTGATGCAGTGGAGGGAGGAGCCCGTCAATCGGGCAGTGATTGACGTTCTTTTCAGAGCAGCTCATACCCTAAAAGGGTCAGCTTACACGATCGGGTTTCGAGCCATTGGCGATCTTATGCACCGGCTTGAAGACCTGTTGGAGCAAGTGCGAATTGGCCGTCGAGACGCCACGCCTGAACTAGCCAGGGTTTTTCTTGAAGTAGTGGACGTCGTGTCCCTTTTAATCGACCAACGTGGCGACGCTGTGGAGGAGATCCGCCGACAGTTTCATACCGTCATGTCCGCCTTGCATCGCATCATCGAGGGAGGCGAGGCCAAGTCGCTCGCGGAGACGGATACTGTCCGCGGGCGGGGAGAGCCGGAGAAGCGGATGATCATTCCAAGGAGCGGCGTGACGGAGCCGCCCATGAAGATTTTAGAGGTGGCCGAAGGAGCCGGGACAATTAGGGTCCCAGTATCTCGCTTGGATCGTTTGATGAACCTTGCCGATCAGCTTGTCGTGGCGCGAGGCCGCCTGGATCAGCGGATCCGGAGACTCGAAGGGCTAGGCAAGCCGACCCTGCCCGGTAGGGAAACGACCAGTTTGTTGAGCAACGGGGACCGGGACAGTTGCCCCTGGTCTGTGACGTGCTTTTCGCCGGGGATGTGGCGTGGTCTTTTGGAGTCTGTGCGAGAACAGGCGGACGAACTCCAGCGATTGATTGAGGCCCTGATAGGGGAGACGGCTCAGGCGCGCCTGGCGCCGATCGACTCGGCGTTCTCGATGGTTCCCCAGGTAGCCTCCGATACCGCACGGAGGTTGGCGAAAACGGTGTCGCTCAAGTTTTCTGTTGATCAGGTGGAGGCTGATCCTCTGGTGATAAGGAGGTGGGGTGGGCTGGTGGAGCATCTGGTCCGCAATGCGGTCTACCATGGCATAGAACTCCCGCAGGAGCGGAGGGCGAAAGGGAAACCAGAGGCTGGTCTGATCACTGTCCGAGCTGCGTTGGACGGTCGGCTGCTCGTGATCGAGGTCGAAGACGACGGCAGGGGGGTGAATCTCGATGCCGTTCGGCACAAAGCCGTGGCCATGGGACTGAGTCGGCCTGAATTGATTGCGTCGGTCTCTGACAGTCAGGTTCTCCAATGGATCTTTATCCCTGGTCTGTCAACCGCTTCAGAAGTTGGGGATCTTGCCGGGCGCGGCGTCGGACTTGACGCGGTCAAGGCAACAGTGGAGGAGATGGGCGGCCAGATTGAGGTGGCATCATGGCTGGATCGGGGAACCAATGTTACGGTGCGTCTCCCCCTCCGACTGCTGCGGGCGAGGTTTCAGCTTATGCGAGTTGGAAGCAGCCTCTATGCCGTTGCCCGGTCGAGAGTGCGGGCACTCCTGACAGCGCCGCAGACATTGTCTGTTCAAGAGGATGGTCGGATGTTCCTGACATGGAATCACACGACAGTCGAGGTACGGTCGATTGAGCAAGTGTCCCATGGCCGGACGGGAGAGGTCTCGTCGTCATCGCCAATTGTGGTGGTTCAAGTATCGGGCAGCCTCCGAGGGGTGATGGTGGATGAACGGTTGGGAGTACAAGATCTGACCGTCAGGGCCTGGGATTCGCTGGCGCCGTTGGAGCAGTCCTGCTGTGTGGGAACGGCTCTGAACCAGGAGGGCCAAGTGGTGCTCATACTTGATCCGAATCGTCTGGAAATGGCTAGTCCAACAAGAGAAGGATAGGGGATGTAAGGGAGGGGATCGTGTGCGGAACGGAGAAAGCCTGGAGGCCATAACGCAAATGCGAGGAAACATTGACGTCATGTGGGCGATTGCTCACAATGGCTGGGCAGACAGAAAGTGCGTCGGCGGGCAGTTCGCGGGCGCTTCTGTGCGAGGGGGAGAGACCTGTCATGTGCGTGGAAGGCCACGTTGGGGGAGAGGGGATTTCGAAGAGGGGGCGGAACATGCCAAAAATCTTAGTGGCCGATGACAGCATTGCTGTGCGGAAGGTTGCCGAGCGGCTTCTGATCGAGGCGGGATTTGAAGTGGCCCTTGCCGCGAACGGCGAGGAGGTATTGGCTTATCTGGAGAGAGAGAGACCCGATTTGATTGTGTGCGATGTGATCATGCCGGATAAGAGCGGCTATGAAATCTGTACTATTGTTCGGAACCACTCCCGCTGGGCTCCGATACCGGTGCTCTTAATTTCAGGCATTGTCAATGATGAAGTGATAAAACAGGCTCAGTCTTGTCAGGCCAATGGTGTGTTGAAAAAGCCGTTTCAAGGCACCTCCTTAAAGGACAAACTCCTTGAGTTGCTCGAACAAAACCGAGCTGCGATGGTCTCCTCTACGGCGGAGTTCAATGTGGGGTCGCAGTCTGCGGCAACCGAGTCATTTGGCGAGGAATGTTCCTCCTCCAATGGGGATGTTCCCATTGGGATCACACAATCTACGACGGACGAGAAGATAGACGAGCAGCGACGGTTGTCAGGCGGGCAACAAGAGGAGAGTCGTGATGAGCAAGACAAAAGTGGAGCGGCAGAGCAACTCAAGGAGATAGAAGCATTATTGGGTGCTGAACAGGCCAAGGCTGAGAACCTCGCTAAGCGGGTTGCCGAACTCGAGCAGGAGGTGCTTGCGGCGCGAGAGACAGCACGGTTACTGGAGGAAGAACGGCAGAGGGTGAATGAATTGCAGTCCAAAGTAGATGCCCTCCAGCGGGAATTGTTACGGATTCCTGAACTAGAGTTCCTCTTGAAGGACGCGCAGGAATCGGCTGCCACGGCCCGTCGGGAAGAAGCCGCAGCGATGAAGCGAGCGTCCGAAACCATCGCCCAATTGGAGGCTGCGCTGCAGACAGAACAAGCCGCTGCCGCTCTGTTGGTGCAGCAAATGACCGAGTTGGAGCAGGAGGCAGCTCGTAGGAAGAGTACCGAGGCTATGTTGGCGAAAGAGCAGCAACAGGTTGCGGATCTTGAACGGAGGCTCGCCGAAGCAGAAGCCGCTCTCTCGGCTACAAAGACCAGGCTTGCAGAGGCGGAATCCGAGTTGGAGGCCGAGCGGAGAAAAACAGAAGACTATGAACGTCGCCTGTCAGATTTGGAGGCGCGAGCTGCCAAGATGCAAGGACTCAAGGTGTTGCTCTCCGCAGAACGGGAGCGGAGTGCGGAGATCGCCCAAAAGCTCGCCGAGACTGAGTGGGTTGCCATGAATGCCACGAAACGTCTGGAAGATCTTGCATTCAAACTTCGCGAAATTGCCAACGAGGCGCTTGAAAAGACCGGGGAGCGCGAGTCGGCCGCTTGAGCGGAAGCTGACGAGGTGCCTCTGAGCTTTGAAAGGCAAGATCCATGTTGATGTCTCTGAACGGCGGTTCTCAATCCAGGCCCCATGCCTCCCTGATAGAACGTCTGCGAGCACGGCTTGATCACGTCCACGTTCTGCTCGACGAACTTCAGCAGGATCAACCTGCTGACCGCCACCGTGCGCTGGCATTGACCATGAAAGCCCACATTGCCGAGATCGGTGAATTCGCGGTCACGGGAGGCTTGCCTGACGTGAAAGAGGCGTGTGATCGCGCCCTTCTCTTAGTAGAGACGGTGCAGCATCATGCCGCCGAACGGAGGGTGGATGACTATGTCGCGCTCTGCCGAGGTCTTGGAGAGATCCGTCAATCGCTTGTCCGCCCCGTCCGCGTAACCGCCGATAGCGTTTTCTCCATCCCTCGAGAGCGGGATGGTCCCGTGACGATTGCCGTGGGCGACTTCCTGGCGGCGTTGCATCAATTGCGGGAGAGGCGGGTCGGTTCGGGTCAATCATCCGGGCATCTGCTTCAAACGATGATAGACGAAGTGGAGAAGTTGAGGAAGACACGAGTGGAACGGTGTGGTGTGACCTTCCTAAACAAGTTGCTTGACGAGTGTCTGAAACGAGAAACCGACTGCGTGGGGCGTGTGCAAGCAGAGGTTCCCCACGTCATTGAAACGCTGGAGCTCCTGTCGAAAGAAATCGGAGAAGGGGCTCAGGAACGCCGCGATCAGCTCCAAGCTCATGCTGAGCAAACAGCCAGATTGGTCTCTCTCGCCAAACAAGCCCATGCTCCTCTCGTCACGTGCTTAGAAGGGTTACTCGGTTTTTTGACAGTAGTGGCCCAGCAGCGGATTCTGGTAGCTGCCCAGCGATATGAAGCGGTAGCCTCACGGATGAGGGCGTATCTCACCTCCATTTCCTTATGGATCGAGGAAGAAATTGCTACATATTCGGTGATCCGCGATCTCATGGGGGGCGAGAGGAGGCCACAAGGAACGGGTTGTCATCCGCAGGTTCTCTCACCATCCGCCCATGTTTCGTCCAAAATGTCCGGCTCCTGAAGGGGCGGTGGTTCCACCTTCTCAACACAGTTGCGGCGCCTGCTGAAACTAAATCCATCGTGGCCTCGTGACGGCCAGGCGATCTGCCCGCAGACGTTTACCTTTTCTGGCAAGCGCCGCACGGACACGTCTTGCAGTTTTCCTTCGGATCGTGCTAATCCCCTGTGACAGTCATCAAGTCCGGCGTGTGCGGGAATTCCATCCGTGCCCAAACTCATTACGATTCATCATCCCGAACAAGTCGCGCAACAGGCCCGGGCCTATGTTCAGACCCACATTTTGTTCCCCTCGGGGATTGTCGGATTGTTCTGTCTGGTAGGCGCCGTCGGCGGGCTGGGCTACCAACTGATTGCTACGGAGACCTATTCGTGGACGACTTTTTTTGTGAGCACCGGCTTGTTTTTTCTGGGGATGGTCTTGGGAGCTGGGCAGACGTTTTATCACCGGTATCTGTTTGAACATTTCCCCGAGGCGCTGGCGGCCCGGATGAGGCTGGCGACCAGTCGACAGAAGAAAAAGGTCAAGAAAGAAATCCCCGAGGAATCAATCAATCATCCAGGCAGACAATTGGTGCCTCTTGCCTATCTGGTGGGAATTGCTATTTTGGTGGGGAGCGGCGTGATGGCCGCGACCCGCGGCCAGGTCGACGTCCTTCCTGCGTTTCTGATGCCCTGGGCCGGATTCTTTTGGGGAAAATTGTTCATTTGGAAGCGAATCATTCTCAAACAGTGACTAGCGTCTCGTCTTGAGCGCGCGGGATGCCCGTTTTGCCGGGGGTTCTTTCGTGTGAGCCTCCAGCGCGGCCACTCGTTGTTCAAGGTTGCGGACGAGCTGATGCAGCTCCGGTAGGTGGTGAAAGACTCCCTGGACTTTTAAGGCCCGTTCCCGTGGCAAGGCCGGGATGCCTCCCACGACTTGATTGGATTCGACGCTTCGATTCACTCCCGCCTTGGCGGCGATCATCACGTAATCGCCGATCTGAATGTGGTCCGAGAGACCAGCTTGCCCCCCGATCATCACGTGGTGACCGATGGTCGTGCTCCCCGCGATGCCAACCTGCGCGACGATGATGCAATGTTCCCCCACCGTGACGTTGTGAGCGATCTGAACCAGATTATCGACTTTGGTACCCTGTTTGACGCGAGTGACGCCGAGTGTGGCCCGATCCACCGTGACGTTGGCGCCCAGTTCAACGTCATCCTCAATCACAACGCCTCCCAGTTGCGGGATCTTATGGTGGCGGCCCTCATGTTGGACGTATCCGAAGCCGTCGGCACCAATGACGGTGCCGCTGTGGATAATTACACGGGAGCCGATTGTGCACCCTTCCCTCACCACGACATTGGGGTAGAGCACTGAGTCGTCGCCGATCGTGCAGTCCGATCCTACGAACACCCCGGGGTAAAGAGTCACTCGAGCCCCAATAGTGACACGGTCTCCCAGGGTGACGAATGGCCAAATGGACACATCCGGGCCGATCGTTACGTCGGTGCCTTGCACTAGATCCTTGGAAATTCCACGGGGCGGAGAGGGGGGAATAAAAAAATGCTGCGCCACTCGGGCGAAGGCCAACAATGGATGGTGGACCACGAGTTGAGGCAGGGAGAGGTTCGGGAGATGGCGATGGACGAGAAGTGCCGCTGCGCGGGGCTCCGGAACGGCCTTCAACGCTTTTTCGCTGGCCACGAATGACAACGATTCCGGAGTTGCCTCTGCCAGGCTGGCCAGCTCGTAAATCCGTGTATGTTCATCCCCATGAACCGTTCCACCGACGACCTGGCGAATATCGGCAAGGGTGATGGGCGTTGAAAGTCGAGAAAAAGCCATGGAGTGTTACCTCTTCTTGGACTTTGTCACTGGAGTCTTCGCGGAAACTTTCTTGGAGGCGGCTGCCCTTTTGACAGGAGTAGCGGCAGGTTTTTTCTTCGCGACGTCCGGTTTGATGGAAGTCGCAGCGGGGCGTTTTCGTGCCGCCGCCACTGGTTTCTTGGGGACGGCAGCCGGCTTCGGGGGGGCGACAGAGGGTTTCGTTTCAGGAGCAGCGGGTGTGGCTTCGCTGCCCGTCAGCCGACGGTGCACATAGGCAGCGACCGACCCAACGGTGCTCAAGCTGGGCAAGTCTTGGTCTGGGATTTGGATTTTAAATCGATCCTCGATCTCGAACAACAACTCGATGATGGCGACGGAGTCAAGCCCCAGATCATCGCGGAGGTGATGGGCATCGGTGATGGTCGAAGGATCGCGTTTGAGATAGGTGGCAAGGGCTTGAATAATTTGAGAAGTTATCTCGGCTTCGGTCATGCTGGATGCTCCTTAGTCTGGAAATAAAAATCCCGCCTCTTCGGGGGAGACGACGATGTTCCTTGATCAGCTTGTCCTGCTTCTTCTCGCGTGATCCGACAAACGGTGGCGCTCCTAGGCCTGTTCATGGCATGGGGAGTTGGCCGCGGTTGGCTGGATGGAAGAAAGTGTAGTCTCATGCAACGAACTTTTTCAGCACCACCGTGGCATTGTTACTTCCAAATCCGAATGAATTGACCAAGGCGGCTCTGATTTTGCGGTCTTGAGGAAAGCGGCTGATGCCTTCCAGGTGACAGGCTGGATCGGGGTCATCATAGTTGGCTGTGGGATGGATCTGTCCGGTATGGATGGCCAGGGTGGACGCCACGGCCCCCAGGGCGCCAGCTGCTCCCAAGGTGTGGCCGATGAGTGACTTGGTGGCATTGACCGCGATTTTGTTGGCCCGGTTTCTGAACAGTAATTTAATGGCCTTGACTTCAACAACGTCTCCAATGGCCGTCGACGTGGCGTGCGCGTTGATATAGTCCACTTGCGTGGGTGGCAGACCGGCTGACTCCAAGGCCAGCTTCATGGTCATCGCCACTTCTTCTCCATCCTCACGAGGAATGACCATGTGATAGGCCTCGCTGGTGGCGGCGTAGCCAGCCAGTTCTGCGTAGATGCGAGCTTTTCGCTTCCTGGCATGTGCGAGGGACTCGACAATGAGGGCGCCGGCTCCTTCGCCCATCACGAATCCATCCCGCCGGATATCAAAGGGGCGTGATGCCCGTTCCGGCGTGTCATTGAATTCGCTCGACAAGGCCCGGAGAGAACAAAATCCGGCGAAGACCAAC
Organism: Nitrospira sp.; assembly: GCA_024331045.1. Classification (GTDB taxonomy): domain Bacteria; phylum Nitrospirota; class Nitrospiria; order Nitrospirales; family Nitrospiraceae; genus Nitrospira_D. Next base: position 13,761 of record JANDJC010000036.1, on the reverse strand, counting down.
GGCGTAATGCTCGCGTCTGCGCCGACAGCGATCACGACATCGGCCTGGCCTGTCCGGATGCAGTGCAGCGCCTGTCCCAAGGCATGGGCGCTGGACGAGCAGGCCGTTGAGATGGTGAGATTCGGTCCCTTGGCCCCGTACACCATGGCCACAATTCCAGAGGCGGAATTGAGCGTAATTGTGGGAATGAAATTCGGATGCACCCGATTAGGCTTGTGAGTTTTAAAGAGCTGGGTGATCTCCCGCTCACCCATGATCATGCCGCCCATCCCAGCTCCGACGATCACTCCGACACGGTGAGGCTGCTCCTTTTCCATCACCAACCCGGCGTCGGCAATCGCTTCCTTGGTGGCGACGAGGGCAAATTGTGCATAACGGTCTACGCGGCTACCCTGACCGCCTGGGAGGTATTGTTCCGGAGAGAAATTCTTGACCTGACCAGCCACCCGCGAGCGATATTCACTCAAAGGGAACGGATCCATTGACGAGATGGCCGAGATGCCCGACCGACCGGCTAGGGCCGCTTTCCAAAACTCGCTCACGCCGATGCCAATAGACGACACCACTCCCAGACCCGTGATCACCACACGCGATTTCATGCCCTCTTCTCCTTAAGACAACGGTGCCGTCTTCTACTTACCGGAAGAAAGGAAAGCAGTCAACTAGAGAGTCATCATGGGAACGTAATCATCGCCTAATGACGGACTTTCAGCAAGAGATACAGCCCGAAGCTGATAAACACCATATTCGCCAGCCAACCCGCCAACATCGGCGCCATCGCTCCCCCGCGTCCCAAGGCGACCGCGACGGATTGCGTGGTCCAATAGCAGAAGCCGACGATGAATGCCTGGCCGATTCCGGCAGCCAACCCCCCTCCGCGAGCACCGCTACGCCGCAAGCCCAACGCCATTCCGATCAGGACCATCACAATGGTGACCATGGGGAAGGCCATGCGGCTGTGATAGTCCGTGAGTAGGCGGGCGAATGACACGCCTTCCGGTTGAAAGCGGGCCACGTAGTCGCGGATGGTCCGAAACGTCATGGATTCGTAGTTGCCGGTCAGCGAGGTCGCGAAATCTTCGGGAACGAGGGGGATGTGAGCTGGTTGCTCCGCAAAGGGGACGACGTCCACCGTGTGGTCCGGTCTAAATGAACGACGCACACCATTTCTGAGGATCCAGGTCTTTCCAGTGTACTGAGCTTCGGCTGCTTCAATGATGCAGTTGAGATGGAATGCCTGGTCAAAATGGAACACGCGGACTCCCTGTAAAACTCGGCCTCCCACTTGGATCACGTTGATGTGCATCAACGTATCAGCACCGATACGAATCCACGGCTGGGCCGCTTGAACGGTCAGAGGGGTCGGACGTTTTTCGATATTGATCAAACGGATTTCCTCTGCTTTTTCGGAAGCAAGCGGGACGATCACTGAACTGAGTGTGAGAAGAAGCAATGAGAGGAAAGTGGCAAACGAGAGAAATGGCGATGTCATCCACAAAAGACTTACGCCGCAGCTCCTCATGGCGGTGATTTCATTGCTGCGCATCAAGAGACCAATCGTCAACAAGGTGGCCACCAATACGGCGAATGGCGCGATTTGGAGCGAGATGGCCGGGATTTTGAGCGCGAAATACATGACCAATGGTACTATCCCGGAATCGTAGCGAAGGAAGCGGCGAATCTTCTCAAAAAAGTCGATCACCAGGTACACGGCCAGCAGGCCCCCAAAACACATCAGGAAGATCTTGACATGTTCGCGCAGGATGTATCGAAAAAGAATGGTCATTGGCGGCTCATTCGGAAAAACAACATGACCGTCGCCAGCGCAAAAATAAACGTGGGCCCCCAGGCGCCGAGGAATGGGCTAATCACCATCGTGGTCACCAAAAAATCAAAGGCGATGTTGAGGAGGTAGAAGAGAATGATGACCACCACTCCCACAGCAAACCCGCCGATGCGCCCCGAGCGTTTCGAGACAATCCCCACAGGCACGCCCAAGAGGCAGAACACCAGCGAGGCGGCCGGAAACGCCAGATCCTTGTAGTATTCCATCAAACGCCGGAGTCCAGTGGAATCCTTGGTACCGCCTTCGCGGATCATGGCCATGATTTGCTCATAGGTTGGTCGCTCCTCTGCTGCTGCGTAGGCGCTTTGCGCCAAGCTGAGTTTGATGTCGTACTGGGTAAAGGAGACCAAGCGGGATTGCTCGACCCTGTCTGCACGGCCATGAATGATGCCATTGATGAGACGAAGGGCCACCTGGTTGTTTGCCTGGTCCATGAACACCTGGTACTCTTCCGCGACGATGACGCGAGGATCGTTGGGGGATCTTGAGTCCGACACAAAAATGCCTTTCCGGGGGTGGCCGTCTGGGGAATCCGGGACGTAGATGACCATGCGTGGAATGGGTTCATTGAAGGTGCCCCGTTCCAGGGCCAACACGAGCTGATCCTTGAGGAGATTGAGCGCGACTTTCTTGAGATTCAGCGAACTCCATGGCTGCCCCCACTGTGAAAGGAAGAGGGTCAGGCCAAAAACGCCGAGCGAGAAAAGGGCTACAGGTTGGGAGAGACGAAAGAGGCTGAGCCCCGCAGCCCGCATGGCGACCAGTTCTTTGTCATACGACAACCGACCAAAGGCGGTGATCGAGGCGATTAAGCCCGCGATTGGCAATGTCAAGACCAAGCCGGATGGCAGAAACATGGCGATCACCTTAAGGACCGACCACAGGCCCACCCCTTTTGAAACCAGTAATTCCACGAGCCGCAAGAGCTCACGGGTGAGCATGACAAAGCAGAGCGCCCCCAGGCTTAAGCCAAACGGTGTGAGGAGTTCGATGAAAATGTACCGATCAAGCAGTGTTCGCAGGATCACGGGATTTTGGCGTGTCGATCCCACTATAAGGGGAGATTCGGTTCCTTGTAAACCATCTCGCCATTTGGAGGGAGTCAAAAGAACCGCTTGACAGAACCGGTCCTCTATGTTACACCGCAGCCCGGCTTTGGTCCCAAGGGGTCAGGCTAGATCCAAGCAAGCCAGTTCCAAAAGATAGGGCTCCGTAATCGATGCAAGGCGCATGCAGGTGCCCGTCGGTCCTCCCGTTCAAGTGCGAGTCTCTCCGCCCGTTTCCTCTCATCGAGCAAAGTGCCGTGGTCAGTAGTGATGGTGGTGGCTGGGTGTATCATTAGGAAAGGAGGCGCTTGTGAAGGCAAAAGGAACAGTCAAATGGTTTAATGATCGCAAGGGGTTCGGGTTCATCCGCCTTGAGAATGGGGAAGACGTGTTTGTTCACTATTCGGCATTACAGGGCGAAGGGTTTAAAACCTTGAAAGAGGGCGAGAACGTGGAGTTTGATATTGTACAAGGAGCCAAAGGTCCCCAGGCAGCCAACGTGTTGAGATCAGCCGTTGCCTCCTCCTAATCGATCTTTCCTTCCGGGTGTGGCGCGGCAGGCTCTTCCAAGCGGAAAAGTCCTCCGTGCCACCCCCTGTCAGTAAGGCAGCTCCTCGGTTTTTACCCATTTTCTAGACAAAATCCCTTAGCGCTGTTAGCGTTGTTTCTGTTCGGAGAGGAGGCTTCTGGTGGCTCTCGATCGTGCCAAGGTGCTCCAACAGGCTCAAACGCTCGCCGTCCGCGGGCACTATGAACGGGCCGTCAATGAATGGAAAAAATTGGCCGCTGAATCCCCGCATGACGGCAGCATTTACAATTCCATGGGCGATCTTCACCTGAAACGCAATGCCCTTCCCGATGCCGTCGCCTGTTTCCTCAAAGCTGCGGAGGCGTTTAAGTGCGAAGGGGCCATCCTGAAGGCCATCGCGGCCTATAAAAAAGTGCTCAAATGTGACCCAACAAAGTACGAAGTGTACCAGTATATGGGCGATTTGAATGTAGAACGGGGACTTATCAGCAGTGCCGTGCAAGATTACCATATGGCCGCCAAACATTATCTGAAGGCGCGTAGGCTTCAGGAGGCGCTCGCGCTTTATCAGAAAATCATCGCCATTGATCCGTCAAATCTGAGCGCCCAGCAGCGGATTGCCGAACTCTGTCTTCAGGACAATCAACGGGAAGAGGCGATCAAAGCCTATTTGCAATTGGGACGGCAACGGTCCGCCGAGAATCGGCACCAGGAGGCCAAGGAGGCCTATCAGGCCGTGCTGAACCTTGATCCGCAGAACAGCGAAGCCGCGCAATATTTGGAGGGTTTCAAGAGTGGGAAGTTTGGAGCCACCGCCCTGCCAAGCGCTCAAGACGGAGGAACCCTTTCCTGGATGCCGGGGCAGCTTGGGCACTTGGCCGAGGCAGTTAGGCGGATGGACGAAAAAGAGTATGATGGTGCGGAGGCCATTTTGAATCAGATGCTGTCACGGGAGCCAGGTAATCCCCAGGTCTGTCAGTTATTGGCGCGCCTTCATCTTCAACGGGGAGACCTGCAGGTGGCGCTGGGAGAATATCGCTTTTTAGCGGGGGCGGCTCTGCGTGCACGGGATTATCGCTTGGCGGAATCCCTGATCACCGAGTTTTTGTCGTACCAGCCCACTTCCATCCCCCTCTTGGAGCTGTATGGAGAATTGTACGAAGAGCAGAATGATCCAGCGTCGGCGGCGGCGCAGTATGCTAAAGCCATCGAATTGTTATTGGCGCATCCGGAACCAGGGATGGAAGGGTATCACGAAGAGCTGTTCGAAAAAGTACGGGCTCTGTCGCCAGATAAGGAACTGGTCGAACGGCTCGCTGCCCAAATCCGAGGGGAAGGAGCCGCTCCTATCGACCGTGCGTCTTCCTCCGAAATCGCTGGTGAGCTCTCCGAGCCGTCAACGATCTGCTCAACAACGTGTGCGGAGGAGGTGGCCAACTCGGCACTTCGTCCGATTCATGATGAGACGCAGGACGGTCGTCCCTCCTGTTCCTCGACTATCACGCCCTGTGCAGAGCCAATGAGCCTATCGGAGCCATCAGCATCCAAAGAAACGCCTCCGGTGGCGGAACAGCCGTCTTTACCTCTCCCGCACAAAGACGATGAACACAGAGAGACAAACGGCTATGGCCTCGTAATAAAGCCTGTGCTGTTGCAGCGAGGGCAGGAGGCAGTGAAGGAGGTGGTCCAGACGAACGAGGTTGCTTCCAAGAAAAGGGGCCTCTTCGAACCGGGGTTTCTGAAGGGAGAAGCCCCTGGGGCTGGCCTCTCAGAGGAATCGCCGTCCATTAATGGAGGGTTTCAGGGGGATGAACCATTGCAAAGTGGGAGTGAGCCAATGTTGCATCGAATGGAGTCAGCGGCTCAGGCAGTCTCTTCTTCCGATGCTCTAGCCTATGAGGCACATTTTGCACTTGGCGTCGCCTACAAAAATATGGAGCTGTATCCCGCGGCGAGGGAAGAATTTGACCTCGCTCGCAGGGTGAACATGTATTATCTTGATGCCTCGCTCATGACAGCCCTCTGTTTCAAAGAAGAAAATCAATTGGCGGAAGCCATTCGAGAGCTGGAAATTCTAGTGGCTGATTCTCGATGCCGAGGAGCCAAGGCGCAAGCCATTCGGTACGAATTGGGGCTGCTCTACGAAGCGGATGCCCAATGGGAAAAGGCAACGGCGATGTTTGAGGCCATTCCCTTGTTCCATGATGTGCCGGAACGACTGACTGCCCTCAAAAAAAAGAGGAGTGTTGCTGTGGCCTCTGCTCGTCAGCCGGGAGCGGAACAGAGTCCCTAAGAAGGAAGCGGACTGAGACAATGTAGGCTGCCGTCGCTGATGCCTAGTTGATCCGGTTGGGAGCAGGCCTGCCATTTAGCACCGCCTCGATGTTATCGAGGCAAATTCTTCCCATCCGAAGACGGGTCTCCAATGTTCCTGACCCCACGTGAGGGAGCAACACGACGTTGGGGAGCTTGACAAGTCCAGGGTGAATGACAGGTTCTTGTTCGTAAACATCCAAGCCCGCACCAGCGATGACGCCGGTTGTGAGGGCCGCAACCAGGGCTTCTTCATCCACCACCGGTCCGCGAGCGGTATTGACGAGGATCGCGGTGGGTTTCATAAGGCTCAGTTCGTGAGCGCCGATCAGGTGATGAGTCGCTTCGGTGAGCGGCACGTGGAGCGACACGAAGTCAGCTTCGGCGAGCAATTGATCCAACGGGCGACGCTCCCACGCAACCCCCTGAGGAGGTGTAACAGCCCGACGGCTTTCGTATAAGACTCTCATTCGGAATCCTTGAGCTCGCTGCGCGACGGCCTGCCCGATCCGTCCCATCCCGATGATGCCCAGGGTTTTGCCCGCAATGTCTGCCCCCAAAAGCTGAGTCGGTGCCCACCCTCGCCAGCCTCCGGTCCGCACCCACTGGTCTCCTTCCACCACCCGCCGCGCCACGGAGAGCATCAAGGCCCAGGCAAGGTCCGCCGTCGCATCGGTCAAAACGTCCGGCGTATTGGTCACGACGATACCACGGGCACTGGCGGCTGCCAGATCGATATTGTTGTAGCCCACGGCGTAATTGGCCACGATCTTGAGTTTCGTGGCGCAGCTCAACAGGTCCTCGTTGATTGTGTCGCTGAGCATGCAAATCACCGCGTCGGATTCGGCAAAGCCAGCCTTGAGGTCGTCGGTGGAGGGGATCTCATCTTCCGCAGGTTCAGTTAGCAGACGGTACCGTTCGCGGAGGATAGCCATGATAGGGGCAGGGAGCAGACGAGTCACATAGACGGTCGGCCTTGTCATTTGAAGTCCCAATTTTTATTGGGCCATGGCCAAAAAGGGAACACATCGGATGACCATTCACCAAACAATGTCGGGTAGTAAAAATCTCCTGGCTTGTAGGTGGCTCTCGTGCCATCGACGAGGATAGAGGAGTAGCCCCTAGAGACGCTTATAGCCATAGAGCCACCGAGAAGTCGTTGCTCCCAGATTACGAACACTGTGTCGAGCTTTTGCAGGAATGAAGAGTTCCTCCCCTCTTGCTGGATGATAGATCCGACCGGCGATTTCGAATTCCACCTCACCATCGAGGACCATCACCAGCTCGTCCACGTCATGGACATAGTCTTCCCATACCTGGCCTGGCGGATCAGCCCAGACGTCGCAGCTAAACCCTCTCCTCCGCCAGTCTTGACGGATGGCATCGACATCGACCATGGCCAATCCTGCTTCTTTTCCCGGCTGTTATGCGGCAAGTCGGGATGATTCCACCTTGACATCACTGATGCTGACAGAGCGCCCTGCTTGCAGTTCCGACAGAGCAGGAATCTTGTCCGATTTAACGCCCATATCTAAAAGATAACGTCGCATGCCATCGTAGCTTGAAAAACCCCGTGACCGTTTGGGGGCCTTGCCTTCTTCCTTGGGCTCGAAACTTACGTCAAATCGGCCATCCTCTCGTTTTTTGACGGTAAACTTTCCCTCGATCTCCATATGACACCTCCTGCAGTGACACCTCTGCTTTGTCAGGCGATGATTGCCTTTTCAAGTAACGCGGCGGTCGGAAAATTTCAAGGGGCTGGCTGAGAAATGTCGGGCAGGGACTTTCCTCCTACCATGCTTCTCATGGCAACAGGCAACTGCTCTGGAACTGTGAGCAGTCACGGAACCATTGCCCTAACCGGCAGGAACGTACCAGGAAAGTGTCGCCTATTCGTCGCCTAGTATGGGGTCTCCTCGTTCTGCTAAAAGTCATGGTCTCAGGCAAGGCAGGGGCAATCTCTCCTGTTTTTTGTCCTGGTGTTCCTCAAGCGGGATGGCAAGAGCGGCGGATCATCTGGTGATGGCACGAATCTTCTCTGCACGCTGTTCCAACGTGTGGGCCTCGGAACCCTATTGGGTGGCCCTATACAAGACCACGAGATTCTTGAGGCTCATGGACTACCTAGGAGTGGTCAGGGTCGAGGGCTATTCCCAAGATTGCCAGCGACTGTTTCAAAAGTGGCTCGACTGTGGCGTACTGGCCCTGATCCCGGTAGCGGCTGGCCAGATCGTTGAGGTTCATAGCTCCATCGGGGTGGTCGGGGTCGCTATTGTGTTCGGCGACTTGCAAAGCCGTTTATGCGATGACCCACCGCCCTGTCATACTCTTCGTCCCGATATAGTTTCACCCCTCCTCGTTGAGGAGGCGCCATTCAATGTCAGCTCCACTCCGGTCTCTTTACTAGCCCCTTGGGTCTGGCTAGCGCCATGACCACCACTTTGGGCCCTCACGATCGCAGGGAATGTGCCCTCTCAGGCCCAGGCAAGTACCAGAATAATCAGTAGAAGTTTCATGAGGAATCCCTCTGTCAACGCCCCTCTGGCTGGGGGAGATCCCTGCGCCGTGATGTAATGTATCCCTCAAACTGGTGGCATTTCATGCAACCAGCGGTTCAAACCCACCCCCTCATGAAGTCCCTCTTCTGCTTTGTATCCCTTGGCTTCTTATATCTCCCTAGACTCCCTTTATGTTCCTGGGTTCCAAGGTCTCTGGTCTCTCTCGTCGAAGCATGGCTCTAGTCTGGTAGGTATGCGAAACCGTTTGGCACAGGATTCCTTGAAGATGTGGTTATCCTGGTGTCCTAGGCCGGGGAGGCAGACAACTGTCCTTGAGAGGGCGCGAAAACAATACAATTCCAGGTTCCTCGATTCGTGAAGCATGGATGAGCGCGAGATGGCCGCACGCACGACCAGAAACCTCCCCACCTCTCACACCTCGCAACTGCTCATTCAGCTTGCGGCTCCTTGACAGATTCGCATTTTACAGGCAGTGCCTGCCGTCATCTGGCAGTCAGGGTGACCCGACATCTCTCTCTAGCCACGACCCTGCACGGGCCTATTGACTCTTAACCTTTTCTGACTGCAGGTCGTGAGATGGTGTTGTGTACGTGAAGCAGAGTGCGTGATAGTAGCATCACCAGGGGACTGGTGGTGACAGGGGACTGGTGGTGACCACAGGTTTTGGAGCTTCGGATCGCCGCGCCAGCTGCGGCAGTCACCTCAAAAATATCTTGTATCTTGGCTCCTTGGCTAGGGCCCTGCCAGCCATCCTTGCAGAGGGCGAGCTGTGGACGATCGTCTTGAGCCAGGTTGTTCTGGTTTCTTGGCGGTGGGGTGGTGCCGAGTGTTTGATTGGTTCTATGTTGACTCAGCGAACAGAGCCTCCTGCTGGCGGGTGTTTGAGGCACCCTGCTAGAATGCGCGCACGATTCCCACGACGCCCATGACCGCGCCGACCCTCATTCTTCCCGAACGATCCCGCGCCATCGCCGCTGACCTGCGGGCTCAACTCGGCTCCGACAAGGTCAAGGACGACCGTCCGACGATCACCGCCTACGCGGTGGATGCCGGCATCTATCGCATCGAGCCCAAGGCCGTTGTACTGGTCGAATCGGAGGACGACATCGCCACGACGGTTCGCTATGCCGCTACCCACGGCATTCCGCTCACGCCTCGCGCTGCCGGCACCAACTTGACCGGCTCGGCGATCGGCTCCGGCATCATTCTTGACGTGTCGCGCATGAACCGGATTCTGGAAGTCAATCGCGACGAATTATGGGCCAGGGTCCAGCCCGGCATCGTGCTGGCGGAACTCAACAAACAGTTGGCCAGACAGGGCCTCTTGTTTGGTCCCGATCCGTCCAGCGGTGACATGTGCAAACTGGGTGGGATGTTGGCCAACAATTCAGCCGGCCCCCACACCCTTCGATATGGATCGGTGAAGGACAATGTTCATCGGCTGCGGATGTGCCTGGCCTCCGGCACCTGGCTGGATGCGCGAGCGTATCGCCTGGACGATCAGGCCTTGACACTGCTCTTGGCCACTATCCAGCCCCTTCAGGATGTCTTGACCATGGTTCAAACCCACGCCGATCTCATTCGCGCGAAGAAACCCACGGTCAGCAAGAACAGTTGTGGCTATAACCTCTTCGGGCTGGCTGACGGGCTGGCGCAGGGCCTGTTCGACCTCCCCAAACTGCTGGTCGGGAGCGAGGGAACGTTGGGGGTGATCAGCGAGGCCACGATTCAACTGGCTCACAAGCCCAAGGCTACGTTAACGGGGCTGATTCATTTTCGGCGATTGGAGGAGGTGGGGGAGGCGGTTCCGCTCCTGTTGGATTTACGGCCCAGTGCACTCGAAGTGATGGACGCCAACACGCTGGATCTGATCGGCCGATCCACGCATGGAATCCCATCCGATGCGGCCGCCACGTTGCTGATCGAGCTGGACGCCGATTCCGCGGATCGTGATCTCTCGGAGCAGGCCGATCGCATGGCCCAGGCCTGCCGGGTGTTTCAGCTCTCGGCGCCGATCGCCTTGGCCTTTGATCAAGAGCGGCGCGAGCAACTCTGGAAGGCTCGGAAGGCCCTCTATCCCACACTCTACCGCTACGATCCACGCAAGAAGCCGATCAACTTCGTCGATGACGTTGTAGTCCGGGCCAACCGGATCAGTGAATTGATCCAGTACCTCGAAACCTTCTTCGCCGGCCAGCGAGTGCCGGTGGCGATCTTCGGCCACATCGGAAACGGCAATGCCCACATTGTACCGCTGCTGAACGTTAATGATTCCAATGATTTCGAGAAGATGGTTCAAGCGTATCATGATATCCACTCGACCGTGCTCACACGATTCGAGGGCTCGATCTGTGGCGAACACGGAGATGGGCGCATTAGGGCCGAATATGTTCGGAAGATGTTCGGCGAGGAACTGTACGAGTTGTTCGTGCAGGTGAAACGGGCCTTTGATCCGGGCAACATCTTAAACCCCGGCATCAAGATCAGCGACCGGCCGTTCACGGACCATATCGACTACACCAGGCTATCGAAGTCTTGTGCCACCTGCGCCAAGTGCAATTCGGTCTGTCCCGTGTACGATGTCTTTCAGTCGGAGGACATGAGCGCCCGAGGCTGGTTCGAGATCGTGACGGCTACCGATTACAGTTACTTGAACTCGAAGCGGGTCGTGGAAGCCTGTCTGAACTGCAAATCCTGCCGGACGATCTGTCCCGCCGGGGTGGATGTCTCAGACCTCATTTTGAAAAAACGGGCCGAGCAGCCCAACGAATTGACCGGCTGGATCTTTCGCTGGCATGCACGTGGTGCACCGTTTGAGCGGATGTTGCGGTGGCTGGGGAAGACCCAGTCACTCTGGGATCGCCCGCTGCTGCGGCGATTGTTGGAATGGATCACGAAACCGGTCATGAGACGAGTGGCGTCCACGGCTCGGATTCCGCGTGAGCTGGTGTTGCCGAAGCTTGCGTCGCGACAGTTACGGGACCGTTATGCGTCTCTCATTCCACCGGCTGAGGCGACGTCACCGGGCGGTGTCGCCTATTTTCACGGCTGCGCGGCCAACTATTTTGACGATGGCGTTGGGGACGCTGTCATCGCCGTCTTGCGCAAACACGGGGTGGAGCCGGCCCTGCCGCCGCAACGGTGTTCGGGCACACCGATTCAAACCTATGGTCACGAAGAACTGGTCCGCGAGAGCGCCCGGTTTAATCTCACCTCATTGGCGTCCTACGACACGGTGGTGACCGGCTGCGCCTCCTGTACCCTCATGCTCAAGGACTATCCGACTCTCTTTGCCGATGGAGAAGAACGGCGACAGGCGGAGGCTTTGGCGAAGAAAGTGATGCATATTACAGAGTTCGTGGCCCGCTCCACCGTTCAACCCAAAATGGGCGCCGTGGGCGATGGAACGGGCGTGACCGTGACCTACCATTCGTCCTGCCACTTGCGGGCCGCCGGTGTGACGAAGGAGCCGAGGAAACTCTTGGCCTCATTGCCGGGCGCGCGGTTTGTCGAGATGGTGGACGCAGACCGGTGCGCCGGCGGGGCGGGGACCTACGTGGTCAAGGACTACGACACCTCGCAAAGGATTTTTTCAAGGAAGGCCCGCGCCATCGAACAGACGGGCGCGAACGTGGTGGCGACCAGTTGTCCGGCCTGCATGATCCAGCTTGCCAATGGCTTGCGGGGACGAGCTACGGTCAAACACGTGGCGCAGCTTCTTCAAGACGCCTACCAAGCAGCCGGGGAGACTGGGTCCAAGGCAGATCACGGCCAGGTCCCGGGCGATTCCACGAAGAATGAGCGGTAAACGACAAGGGTGCTTCTGCCTATGGTGACGATCATGGTGCTTGGCCATACCCTGCGCGAAGCTGTGGGGGCCGGTGAGATCGAGATCGACATTCTCGGGCCGACGACCATCAAACAACTGATCGAAACACATCAAGACCGGCTGGGCGGGTTGCTTCCCTACCTTGTTCGGCGGGAAGCGCTGATTACGATCAACAAACGGGTCGGGACGGAAGATTCCATGATCAGGAACGGCGACGTCGTGAAATTCGCCTTTCAGTCCCGTGCCTCCTACGACGGCACCAGAGACATTCCGGTTTGACCGCGACCGAGGCTCACATCGGTGCCACCGGTGAGGGCTGGGAGTTGAAAGGGATCATCACACCATGAACAACGGCCATCTCAACTGGATCGCGAACTTCATCTGGGGGATCGCGGACGATGTGCTGCGCGACCTCTATGTCCGTGGCAAGTATCGGGACGTGATTCTTCCGATGACCGTCCTGCGCTGCTTGGATGTGGTGTTAGAGCCCACCAAGCAAGCCGTGCTCGAGATGAAGGCCTCGCTCGACAAGGCCAAGGTCGTCCATCAAGACCCGGCGTTGCATCAGGCGGCCGGTCAGGATTTCTACAACACGTCGAAGTTCACGCTTCGTGACTTGAAGGCCCGTGCCAGCCAGCAGCAGCTCAAGGCCGATTCGAGGCCTACCTCGACGGCTTCTCGCCGAACGTGCAGGGCATCCTCGACAACTTCAAATTCCGCAACCAGATTCCGCGGCTGTCCAAGGCCGACGCCCTCGGCACGCTGATCGAGAAGTTTCTCTCGCCGGACATCAACCTGAGCCCAAATCCGGTCAGAAACCCAGACGGTTCCATCAAGCACCCCGGTCTCGACAACCATGCGATGGGGACGATCTTCGAGGAACTGGTCCGCCGGTTCAACGAGGAAAACAACGAAGAAGCCGGAGAGCACTGGACGCCGCGTGACGCCGTCAAGCTCATGGCGAAGTTGATCGTTCTCCCGATTGCCGACAAGATCGAATCGGGCACCTATCTGCTCTATGACGGCGCCTGCGGCACCGGTGGCATGCTGACCGTCGCGGAAGAAACGTTGCATCAACTGGCGGCCGAACGGAACAAGAAGGTCGCCACGCATCTCTATGGCCAGGAAATCAACGCCGAGACCTACGCCATCGCGAAAGCGGACTTTTTGCTTAAGGGTGAAGGCGAGGCGGCGGACAACCTTGTGGGAGGGCCGGAGCACTCCACGCTGTCGAACGATGCCTTTCCCTCTCGTGAATTCGATTTCATGCTGTCAAACCCGCCCTATGGCAAGAGCTGGAAGAGCGATCTGGAACGGCTGGGCGGCAAGGACGGCATCAAGGACCCGCGCTTCATCATTCAGCACGCGGGCGACCCCGAGTATTCGCTGATTACACATTAGAGCGACGGGCAGATGCTGTTCCTGGCCAACATGCTCTCGAAGATGAAGCACAAGACGAGACTGGGCAGCCGCATCGCCGAGGTGCACAACGGCTCGTCGCTCTTCACCGGCGACGCCGGGCAGGGCGAAAGCAACATCCGCCGTTGGATCATCGAAAACGATTGGCTCGAAGCCATCGTCGCTCTGCCGCTTAACATGTTCTACAACCCCGGTATCGCCACCTACATCTGGGTGCTGACGAATCGAAAGCCCGAGCATCGCATGGGCAAGGTGCAGCT
>JANDJC010000035.1 GCA_024331045.1 Nitrospira sp. | reverse complement strand
GTGGTCGAGCTGTGCGACCTCATCGGCATGAAACGGTACGGCGACTGTCAGGTGGTTGATTTCGGCGAAGGGCGGGTCGCCGGCTACTCGATGGTGCAACTCATTTCCACGTCGTTAATCAGCGGTCATTTTGCCAATGACACCAACAGTGCCTACCTGGACATTTTTAGTTGTAAGGGATACGATCCCATGCTTGTCGAGTCCTTTTCAAAGCGATTCTTCGGCGCCCGCCGCAGCACGGCGACCGCCACTCTGCGGTATTAGTGCGAACAAGGAACTTGAAGCAAGGCCTTACCGTCCTAGCGCCAGTCATAAGGCGGGGCGCACCATTGCGCTCCGCCGGTGGTGGTCGTATGCTGCCGCATCAACAAAGGAGAGGATGATCATGACGGCCAAAGAGATTATCGATTCGCTCCCGTCAAAACTTGACAGGGAGGCGGCGGAGGACCTCGATGTGGTCTATCAATTTGACCTGATGGGGGCGCAGGGCGGGCGGTATCAGTTGGTCGTCCGCAACGGCACCTGCGAGGTGAAAGAAGGAAGCCATCCAGCTCCACATGTCACGCTCTCGATGGACGCGGACGATTGCATCAAACTGCTCAAGGGGCAGCTCAGCGGAACGGCCATTGCCATGTCCGGGCGGCTTCAGATCGAGGGGGACATTGGCTTGGCCATGCAGTTGAAGTCATTGTTTCCGAGTATCGGCAACTAGATGGTACACGACCGGCACTCTTCAGTGCTCGGTCCTTGGCGCGAGACGGATGGCACTGACCATGGCTCGTCGGACGGTGTTCGCGGAAACCATTCCTCCAGTGTGACGTACAGGGTGGGAATCAGAAACAGCGTCAGGAGCGTGGAGACGCTCAATCCCCCCACGACCGCTCGTGCCAACGGCGCATTGGTCTCTGCGCCGGTGCCGAATCCGATCGCCATGGGAAGCAGTCCGAACACCGTCGCCAGCGAGGTCATGAGAATAGGCCTGAGCCTGGTCCGAGCGGCTCTCAGGGCTGCATCCCGCAACGGCTGCCCCCTCCGCCGCAGCACATTCGTGTAATCGACTAACAACACCCCGTTGGAGACCACGATGCCCAACATCATGATGACGCCCATCATCGAGGTGGTGGACAGCGTGGTGTCCGTGAGGAATAACATCAAGATGACACCGGGCAGGCCCATGGGGACTGAAAACATGATGATGAAGGGATCGACGAGTGATTTAAATTGCGCGGCCATCACCATGTAAACGAGCGCGAGCGCCAATATGCTGGCAAACAGGAGGCCCTGAAACGTTTCCCGTTGCTGCTCAATCTGACCCGCTAATTTGACAGTGAACCCCGGTGGTAGTTGGAGCGAGGCAAAGGCTGATTCCAAGTCGGCGGCGATATCTCCCAGTGGTCTCGTCGTCGGATTGGCCGTGATGTGGACCACGCGCCGAAACGCTTTGCGATCGATCTTGACGGGACCCGCGTTCAAGGTCAGCGTGGCGATGTTCTTGAGGAGTACGGGCGGTCCGGTTTTTGAAGGAACGAGGATGTTGTCCAGATCCGTCAGGTCTTTTCGATAGTCTTCGGCCAACCAGGCGCTGATAAAGTACTCGTTTCCGCTGTGGGGGTCCGTGTAAATGATGGGGTCGGTTGGCCCGTTGCCATTCAGCGAAAACAACACCGTATTGGCTACGTCAGCTTCTGTCACACCGAGTAGCGCTGCCTTCTCACGGTCGACCACGATATTGATCTCCGGATAATTCTCTTCTCGACTTGGTTCGATGTCGGCCAATCCTGAGGTGTGTTCCATGATCTCCTTCACGCGGTTGATCACGGTCCGCGCCTGTTCAAAGTCGTGACCATAGATTTCGACATCCACGGCTTTCTGTGAGCCGAAACTCGTGATTCGTTTGATGAGTCCCCCTGGATCGAAGTACATGGCGACGCCGGGGAACAGGGTTGCGACCTTCGGCCTCACGTCGTTCATGATCTCTACCTGGTTCCTGTTCCGCTTGTTGGGGGGTGACAAATAAACCTGAATCCATGCCGTGTGGGGGCCGCTGTTGGGGTTGAAGAGAGATGCTCGTCCCTGCGAGAGCACGCCGGTGCTGGAGACGATCGTTTGCAGTTCGTGGGGAGGAATGTTGTCGCGTAGCACGCGCTCGACTTCTTCGACTTGTCGGGCCGTCTGTTCAACGCGCTGGCCGACGGGCGCGCGGAGGATGATGCGGAACTGGCTTTCATCGGATACCGGCAGAAACTCGGTGCCGATTCTCGGCACCAGCGCGAGGGAACCGACGAAGAAGACCACGATGGCGGAGATGAAAATCCGGCGATGCTCCAAGACCCATTGCAATGCCGCTTCATAGGCCTCATCGAGGGCGGCGTACCGGTCGCGGCTCCAGTCCATGATTCGCCGCATCCATGTCGGCAGCGAGCGGTGTGCCTCCTGCTCTGGCTTGAGAAATTTGTAACAGAGCGCCGGCGTGACGGTGCGGGAGATGAAAAACGACGTGAAGAGAGCAATAGCGATCGTGAGGGTCAAGGGGATCAACAGAAGTCGAGTGATCCCTACGATGAAAAAAACGGGGAGGAAGACGACAACCGTCGTGACGGTGGAAGCGAAAATCGGCATCGCCACTTCCCGGGCCGCCTCCAACACGGCGTCCCAGCGGCGTGATGTGGTATTGAGATGACGTTGGATGTTTTCCAGCTCGACGATGGAGTCGTCCACCAGCCGGCCGACGCCGAGCGCAAGACCTCCCAGGGTGAAGACATTGAGCGTTTGTCCGCTCAGATCCAAGACGATGAGTGTGACCAGAATAGACAGGGGAATCGAGACGGAGATGATCACTGTGCTGGTCACGTTGCGAAGAAAAATCAAGATGATGGCTGCGGCCAAGAGCGAACCATGGAGGGCCTGTTCAACCAGGTTGCGAATGGATTGACGAATGTAAAGAGATTGGTCGAAGGAGATGCCAAGTTTCACGCCCGGCGGAAGGCCGATGAGTTTGGGAAGGGCTGCCCGCAGGGCATCGACCACTTGGACGGTGTTGGCCTGCGGCTGTTTGTTGACGCGGAGGAACACGGCCCGCGCACCGTCTGCTCGCACGATGTTGGTTTGAATGTCGGAGGAGTCCGTCACGGTGCCTAGGTCGCGGATGCGGACCGGATTGCCGCTGGTGTCGAGCGAGACAATGACGTTCTCGATCGGCTCGACCGCTTTAAACTGCGAATTTGTGAAGACATTGTAATCAAGATGACCGGCTCGGAGGTTTCCAGAGGGCAGAATGACATTGGCCGTCTTGACGGCGTTGACGACGTCGAGGATTGAGAGCCCACGCGCTCGCAGGAGGGCAGGGTCCAGGTTGATGTTGATCTGACGGATTTTCCCGCCTTCCACCGTGGCGGCGGCGACGCCGGCGAGTTGCTCAATCTGTGGCGCGATCGTGTTGGCGGCCAGATCGTAGAGGTCCCGCTCGTCCAGTTGTTGGCCGGAGACCGTGACGAGTGCCACGGGAATGTTGGAGACATCGAATTTGACAATAAACGGTTGGGCGACGCCGGGAGGGAGACTGTTCAAAATCTGGGTCACGCGCTGCATGACCTCCATCTGCCCAACGTTCAGGTCGGCGCCCCAGTTGAACCAGATTTGCACGGCGCCCAATCCCTGTTTCGAGAACGACTCGACGTGTTCGACGTTCGAGGCCGAGCTGACAGCCTTTTCGATCGGATAGACGACGCTTTGCTCAATATCGAGAGGAGGGGCGCCTTTGTACACGACGCCGACGAAGGCCACTGGAACCTGAATTTGGGGAAACAGATCGATCGGCAACCGCTGAAGCGAGATGATGCCCAAGACAATCATGGCGCATGAGAGCATCAGGATGCCAATGCGGTTGCGTAAAGCGAGAAGGGTGAGCCACATGGCGATATGCCTCTCACCGGGGTGGTAGGGAGCTGATTCCTATGAGGATCAGCAAGTCAATAAGTCAATGCTCATGGCTTCTTGAGATCCAACCGTCGGACATTGACCGGCATGCCGTCCCGCACGAGGTCTTTGCCGGAGACGATGACATCTTCCTCGCCGGTCAGCCCCTTGGTGATTTCTACCCAGTTGCCATCTCGAATGCCGGTTTCGACAGGAAGACGGTGAGCAAGGCCACCTTGCACAGTGAAGACATATTGTGCATCTTCTGTTCGGCTGACCGCATCAATAGGAATCTGCATGGCCATCCGGTGAGTGCCAACATGGATTCTCACCCTGGCGAACATCCCTCCTTTGAGCCGGCGATGGCTGTTGATGACGTCAATTTCCACCGGCATGGTGCGGGTCGTTCGATTGAGTGTTTGGGCCAGGCGAGCCACTTTTCCCGCGAATACCTCGTCGGGGTATGCATCGGTTCGTAGCTCGGCCTTCTGGCCAACGGCGATCATCGGCACATCCTTTTCGACGACGTCGATCAACACCCGCACGATGTGGATATCGTGGAGGCTCAAGATACCGCGGGACAGGGTCGAGGTGCTGGCGGTAGCGCCGGTCACATAGGCGCCGACATCGAGATTGCGTTCGGCGACATAACCGGCGAAGGGCGCCCTGATGTAGGAATAGGCCAGATTGGTTTCGGCCTGCGCCAGAGCCACTTCCATCTGTTTGGCTTGAGCCTCAAGGGACTCCAGGGCGGCGGCCGCCGCCTCCATATTGACCTGGGCGTTGTCCACGTCCTGTTGCGAGACAAATTGGTCTTGCAGGAGAGCTTTCAGGCGATCGAGCGTAAGTGCGGCGTTCCGCAGTACCGCCCGTTGCTGAGCCACCCTAGCGTTGGCGGCGGCGAGGTTGGCTTTGGCCTGGTTCACCGCGTGGACATAATCGGTGTGGTCAATCTCGATCAGCAGTTGACCGGCTTGGACAAAGTCGCCCTTGTCGACGTGGATTTTGGCGATGTAACCATCCACACGCGAGAACACGTTGACAATCTGATACGGCATGACGTCGGCCGTGTACGATAGGAAGACGTCAAGGTCCGCTTTGAGCGGAACCATGGTTCCCACGGTTGGAGGTGGAATCTTGCGCTGAGCGGGGGGAGTGTCGGCGCCAAGGCGGAACAGCACGAGGCCAATGACAGCGATGAATCCCATGGTCCCCAGCGAGATGAACGGATGCCGAACAAGAGGGTTCATGAAGAAGGCCCATCCCTGTTAGCAGGAAGCGGGGCAAGCTCGGCGGCGATCAGCGATGGAGGCGGGGCCCCATCTCTCACCGCTTTTGTTGAGAGGGTGCTGCGGACGAGTAGGGAAGGAAAAATAGTGGTGGAGAGGAGAGCGACGGCGAACATGGAGGAACAGCCTGAACCTGCGGGCCATACCCTAACATGGTCGCTTTGTAGGGAACAAGGCTTGGGAGGCTTACGGGGCGGAGAAGGGATGTGGCTCACGATGGCGGGTGAGCGGCCGAACCGACAGGAACGTCACGGTGAGCCCCTCATGCAAGCTTGAAGCGGCTCCAGGGATCGTTCATCGTTTCTTTACCGATGTGCTTTAACGCAAAGGAAAGGAGCCGCTTCCGCTGCTCTCGGTTCAGGTGCATGAAGCGCACGGAGAAATGGGCGCCGGAGACCCACACGACATGAGCCGAGTAGATCGTCAGCGGTGGGTGACCATCCGGGAGAGCCAGCGAGATCGTGAGGAGGGTGCCGCGAGTCACCGGATGATGGCTCACGATTTTGAGACCGGTGACGGAGATATCTTTAGTCAGTCCTTCCCCTTGATGGGGTTGAGAAGGAATCTCTCCTGTGAAGGAGACAGGGCATGTGTAGGTGACCCGCTCCGCATGCCGGTTATCTTTTCGTGCGGAGGGCTTGAGTGTCCGGCCGGTCAGGGATCGCTCCATACAAGACCAGAAAAATGTAGCGATCAACCTTCTAGCACACGTCGTCTGTTTGGCGAAGGAAAATTCAACTTGCTGCGACGGGTCCACTGGGAAGTGGCCACTGGAAAGTGGGGGGACGTTCTCTCCTCTGGTTGCTCGGGAGGAATGCGGGGTGTGAGCGTGGTTCTCGAATCCACGCTATCGAATCTTAGCCCAGGCTTTCTGGTATTCCTCGAAGGAATCGACTTCCATCCATCCTTTGAAGATCGGGACGGCGTCAACACGGTGACCGTGGTCGATCAGTTCTTGAATCATATCGGTCAGGGAGGCGGTGGCCAGACTAGGCGCCTCATGGAAGCCGTGAGAGAGAGGGCGTGCCTGCGCCGCTCGGTAACAGTCGCGAAGTGCCTGGGTACCCTTTTCGGAGAACATGGCTATGCCGATGAATTCGCCGTGGGCGTCGTCGGTAGGCACGTGGCGGCCGATCTTGACAACGCGGTGGTCTCCCTCGGACACGATAAATCGCGAGAGATAGCTTCGGCCCGGTGGCTCAGCGAGGGATACCAAATCAGGGTTCAGATGGGAGGCCCGCGCATGGTGCTGGTTCTGGTCAAACCAGGCCAGATCCACAACGATGGCGATGTCGGCTGGACTCTTGAGCAACTTCTCCAGGATGGCCGTGTCAAAGATGATGTCGCCGTAGAGGACGATGATTCGTCCGTTCAGCTCATTTTCGGCACAGAACAAGGAAAAGAGCTCGCCCGTGGTTTCATACCGATCGTTGTCATAGTAGCGGATGTTGGGCAGAGTAATGGCTTCTTTCTTATACCCCCGTACCAAGGCGAGGTCTTTGATGTTGCATTCATTCAGCGCCGCGACCTGTCGATCGAGAATCGTTTTGCCCTTGATGTCCAGCAGGCACTTGGGTTTGTCTTCGATCAGAGGCAGCAGCTGTTTTTCAAATCCCGCCGCGACGATCACGGCGGTGACCTTTTCTCCACCAACCGGCAGGAATTCCCGTTCATTGCGTTCCATTTCCGGGACGCCGACCAGATCATAGACTTCCTGAAGTGGTACGATCAGGTGATTGGCGGCTCCAGGGCGAGTATCCTCTTTAATGAGGCGAAGCGCCTCCTTCATGGCGCGGATGGCCGCCCGCACCGGTTGATTGGCGTAGATGATGATCTTGGCACCGGCCTCTTCCATCTCCGCGGCCGTGGTTTGATCGAAAATCGTGGGCACGACGACGAGTGGCACACGACCAGACCACGCTCGATAGACGGCCCGTAGCTCGTCGAATTTTTTCGACTTTGAATGGATCAGCACCGCATCGGCGCCTGCGTCGGCATAGGCCTCCGCTCGTTTCAGCGCCTCTTCTTGTCCCCACCCGGCAATCAAGGCCTCAGTCCTTGCAATGATCAGAAAATCGGGCGACATCTGGGCAGCCTTGGCCGCTCGGATCTTGCCGCAGTGCTCCTCAATGGGAATCAATTCTCGGCGTACGCCCGCGTAGAAGCTGCATCGCTTGGGGTACACATTGTCTTCGATGCAAATCCCGGCGACGCCGGCTCGCTCGCGGTCATTGACGGTGCGCATCACATTCAAGGCGTTGCCGTAGCCGGTGTCGCAGTCGGAGATGACGGGAATGGTAACCGCTTCAACAATGTTCCGTTCGATGGCGAGTTGTTCGCTGGAATCAATGAAGCTGGCGTCGGGGACGCATTTCAGCGAAGCCGACACGGCAAATCCGCTGACCCAAATGCCGTCGAACCCTGCCTGTTCAATCAGGCGAGCGCTGAGTGCGTCGTGGGCGCCGACGATTTTCAAGGCACCGGGCCGTTTGAGGGCGGCTCGGAGTTTCTGTGCATTGGTCATGGGCGCCAATGATGCGAAAGCCGTAGGCAAGATGTCAATCAAAAGTTTGCGCAAAAGTTTGCGCAAAAGTTTGCCAAAGTCCGCGTCACAGGTGGGCGGCCGGTCGGCCGTTGCTCCGTCTTTGGTTAAGGAGCAGGTAGGAATTAAGGAGAGGAAGGATTGTGGCAGCCTGGGGGTTGTGGTGGCGGCCTGGCGGTTGTGATGGTTCGTGCACGCGGGATTCAAGGGGAGTGAGAGCGGAACCACCACGGAGCACACCTGGTTGGCATCGGATGCTCCCCGTTGCAGGTCATTCGGCCGAATCGGTTAAGTCATCGTTGAACCTGGGCGCGAGGGTCCGGCTGTCAATAAAGATGAACCCCCGTTGCGTGCCGGCCTGGTAGGTCAGCGAGATTTCAGTGTCCGGTCCACGCCAAGTGTATTGCTGGTTCAACCCCCGCGTCATCTGTCCTGGAATTCTCTGGAGGGTTCCATAGTGGGATTCAAGGAAATTCAGCACTTGCTTGTGGACCGCCTCTCCCTCGTATCGAATGGTCACCCGGGCGAATTGATCGTCAAATGCCACGAACGAAATGCTGGTCATCTCGGCTCCGGCAAACGTCGGTTTGCCTGTTTTGGAACGATATTCTGTGATGTGACTGGCGGCTCGGAGTAACTCGAGGTCGTCCCTCGCCGAAAGCGGGCTCCCCCAGCGAATATCGTGGAAGCCCCCGGGATCATTGAGCATGGAAACGGCTCCCAGAGGCTCAGGAACGGTGATCCAGGCGATGACCCATCCCACCACCACTAGCGAAAGTCGCTTATTCTCTCCCCGGCGTAAAAACCCCCGCCTCATTCCCTCTCTCATCATGGTCGTCCATGAAAAATCAGACACGCTGCCCCGCTTGACTGTTGGCAAACGCTACCACGGGAACCGGGTCGGCGCAACGGGCTCCTTGAGCGAGGTGGTTTCTTGAGAATAGTGGTGCGCTAGCCTATAATGCCCCACTTCTCCCTGCAGGGCGTGAGGACGGTCCAGAGTCCATGGCCACATGGACAGTTGGAGGAGAGGAAATGATCGAGAGCGACGTGTTTGTCCAGTCGCTTCAAGACAGAGGGGTGAATTTTTTCACTGGTGTGCCCGACTCTCTACTCGGCGGCATCATCGCCGAGTTAATGAATCGTCGCCTCTACGTTCCCGCTGTGCGGGAGGACGAGGCAGTGGCAATGGCGGCCGGGGCCTATATGGCGGGGAAGATGCCGGCGGTCCTCATGCAGAATTCGGGATTGGGGACGTCGCTTAATACCCTCTTGTCACTCAACATGATTTACCGCCAGCCCTGTGTTTTAATTGTGTCATGGCGGGGGTACAGGGGCAACGATGCGCCGGAGCATCTCATCATGGGCGAAGTTCTCCCTCGTCTCCTGGATACGGTGAAAATTCCGCACCGCCTCCTCACGGAGGCCACGGTGCTGGAGGACGTGGCGTGGGTGACTGACACCTGTCAGACGAGACTGACGCCGGTGGCCCTTCTTATTACGAAGGGCGTGGTCAAAGGGTTGCACCCGTGACGAAAGATGGTCCTATCAGCCAGGGAGACTCCCGTTTGCGGAATCAATCATGGGATAACAGACAGAGGATAACAGAAGAAGGGGGAGTGGGGCGCAGGCAGAACGGGATGACGAAGGGGCCAGGTGAGTTGCCATGAGACCAGAGGAAGGCACCTTGATCAGCCGGGCGCAGGCTATCGGGGCATTGTTGGAGCTGTTGACTGATCAGCCGGTCATCGTCTGCAATGGTTTTCCGTCGCGCGAGGTGCAGAAAATCGCCGATCGCCCCACGCATTTTTACATGGTAGGGTCCATGGGCAATGCGCCGGCCATTGCGTTGGGAGTGGCGTTGGCCAAGCCGCACAAACAGGTTGTGACGTTTGATGGCGATGGCAATGTCTTGATGGGGATGGGGACGTTGTCGACGGTCGGGGCATTGAAACCGAAAAATTTCATTCATGTGGTCTTTGACAATGAAGTGTACGGCTCGACTGGCAATCAACCGACGATCTCCAACGTGGTTCCTCTGGAGAAAGTGGCCAGGGCGGCTGGTTACGTCAACACCGTGCGGGTGCTCGATCGAGACGATATGGTTTACGAATTCCGAGAGCTGCTCAAGAAAGATGGCCCCAGCATGTTATTGGTCAAGGTCAACGAGTTTCAGGAAGAGGCGGAGCGGATCGCGCTCGACCCGCCGGAGCTGACGAAACGGTTCATGAAGGCCATCGCGTGAGGGACAGAAAGAGCGGGAGCATCGTCCGGTGAGTATGAAAGCGGCCAGCGCGGACTCCCCTTGAACCGCGCGAGCCGTGCAAGCCGAGGGAAGGGCATGATTCTTCTCAATCCGGGGCCGGTCAATGTGAGCGAGCGCGTGCGACAAGCCCTGTTGCGTCCCGACATCTGCCATCGCGAATCGGAATTTGCGGAGTTATTGCACCGCATTCAGAGCAAGCTGCTCGCGGCGTTCGTGCCGGGAGCGGAATCAGACTATGTCGCAGTGGTCATCACGGGGTCTGGGACGGCCGCTGTCGAGGCGGCACTCATGTCGTCCCTCCCGCATGGCCGCCGCGCTCTCATCATCAACAATGGCGTCTATGGAGAACGGATGTCCCAGATCGTGGGGCTCCACCGTCTAGGCGTGAGCGAGTTGAAATACGGATGGACGGAACGACCGGACCCCGACAGACTATTGCTGGCGCTGCGGCAGCATCCGGAGGTGCACGCCGTCGCCATGGTTCATCATGAAACGACCACGGGGTTGATCAATCCTGTTCGGGATATCGCCAAGGTGGTTGACGATCAAAACCGCGTCTTTGTGCTCGACGCCGTCAGCGCCCTGGCTGGCGAAGACCTCGATATCGCTAATTCCCACATTTATATGGTGGTAGGGACGGCGGGAAAGTGTATTCAGGGATTTCCCGGGGTGTCGTTTGTGCTGGTGCGCAAGGGGTTCGTCGAGCGAATGAGGTCGTATCCCAAACGTTCGTGGTATCTGCATCTGACCCACTACATCGATGATGAAGGGAGAGGCACGATCCCGTTTACACCGGCGGTTCAGGTGTATTATGCCTTCGACGAGGCGTTAAGCGAACTGCTGGAGGAAGGGGTGGTCAACCGGATTCGGCGTTATAAGCGAATGGCGGCCCTGATTCGCGAACGCATGGCCACGCTGGGCATCAAGCCCGTGCTTCCTCAAGACCGCCAGTCGAACACGATCACGGCGTACTATCTTCCAGAAGGCCTCTCCTATCAGACCTTGCATGATCGGTTGAAGGCCCACGGGTATGTGATCTACGCGGGTCAGGGCAACTTAGAGAACCGGATCTTCCGGGTGGCCAACATGGGTGTCTTGACTGAAACACAGGTGACCGGATTTCTCGACGCCTTCGAGCACGTGTGCGGGGCCGCATGAAAGCCATCATTCTGGCGGCCGGTATCGGCAAGCGGCTGTGGCCCATTACGCAGCACCGTCCCAAATGTTTGATTGAATTTGGGGGACGGTCGCTGCTGCATCGTTATTTGGAGACGTTGGCCTGGCTTGGGATCAGACGAGCCGACATTGTGGTGGGATATAAGCAGGAGATGATCCGCGAGGCGGTCTGGCAGTCCCACTGTGGCGTCGCGGTGAACTTTCTGGTGAACGAGGGGTTCCATCGCGGCAGTATCTCCTCGCTGTGGGTCGCCCGCGAGGCGCTGGACGACGATGTGATTGTGATGGACGCCGATGTTTTGTTTCACCGGTTGATTCTCAAGCGGCTGGTCGAATCGCCTCATCCCAACGCGCTCTTGATGGATGAAACGGTTGTACAGACGGGTGAGGAATGTATGGTAGCCGTGGCGGGCGGTCGGGTGATATCGCTGTCGAAACGTTTGCCCGAACGGTACGATGTGGCCGGGGAGGGGGTGGGGTTTCTTCGCGTACGCCATGCCGACACCGCTCATGTGATCAATGCCCTGCAGTCGTTTGTTGATCAAGGGGCATGGGGCATGGAATACGAGGATGCCTTGCTCCCGTTTTTTCAAACCGTTCTCGTTGGCTACGAACGGATCGGCGGTTTGCCCTGGACGGAGATCGATTTTCCGGAGGATGTGAAAAAGGCCGAACGCGACGTGTTACCAAAATTGTGAGGGGGGAAGACGTCGCTCTTGAGGAGCGCGACCGACTTGCCTGGTAGTCCGATGAACGAGAGTCTGGTTCAAAAACGGATTGGTATTCGGGGCTTGGCAACGGCCGTGCTCTTTCCGTCGGTTGATGTGCTGGGTGATTCTATCGAAGTCCGGCAGGGGGAGGTTGGCCCCCTGACGACCGTGGTGGGCATCAGTCTGTTTCAGCGGGCGGTTCTGACGTTGCAGCGGGGCGGTATTCGCCAACTGATCGTGCTGGCTGGTCCTGAAGAGGAGCACTTGAAGCAGGCGCTGGGCGGCGGACCGCGTGTGTCGATTCCCGTGCGATGGATGCCGGTCCGAGAATTTCCTCTCGATGATCCGAGGACGTGGGAATTTTTGGGAGCCGAGGTTGGGGATTGCGTTCTGCTGTTGAGCACGAACGCCGTTTTCTCGCCTCGCCTGATCGAGCATCTCAGGCGGGAATCTCGGGATGGCAGGGCGATTGTCGTGGCGCAGCCGTCGTCTCGGCCCTCTACGACGGGGGACCGGGGATCAGCAAGGAGCGGGGTCCGGTTAAATGTCGGTGGTAAGCGGTTGACCGCCTTTGCGCCCGCTCATTTCGATCATGCCGCGCCACTGGCTGCTGCTATGGCGGTATTACCGGCAGCTCTGTTGGCAAGCGCATCCAGAGATGGCGGCATGGAACAGGGGCGGCTTCCGATCCGTCGTTGGCTGGAACATGCGGCGGTCGAAGGCCGTATCCAGATCGTCGAGGCGACCGATAAGCAGGGGCTGTGGTACCACGAGGTCAAAGCTCCGGCTGATCTGCCGATCGCTGAAACCAAGTTGTTCCAATCTTTAAGGACCGATGCCGAAGGGTTCGTGGATCGATATTTCAACCGGCAGATCTCCCGATGGTTCACGAGGCTGTTTCTCAGAGCCGGATGGCCTCCCAATGTGATTACAGTGGTCGCCTCCTTGATCGGTTTCACGGCTGCGGCGGGATTTTCAATGGGGACCTATGCAGCGGGCGTTGTAGCGGCCCTGCTGTTTCAACTGGCGGCCGTGATTGATTGCTGTGATGGAGAGGTGGCGCGGTTGACGTTCGCGGAATCGCCGTTTGGGGCCTGGCTTGATCTTTTTCTCGACAATCTGGTGCACATGGCTATTTTCGCCGGCATCGCCATCGGCCTGTACACGACGCAAGGGGGGGAACCGGGCGCTTGGGGCTGGTTACTGTTAGGGGGAATGGCGGTGTTAGGCAACGGGTTGTCGTTCCTCTTGGTGGAGCGGGCACAAAAAATCAAGGCGGCGAATCGGTGGAAGACGGCGGCCGGCGCGGCATGGGCGGATTTCATGCTCAAGAATGTCGCTAGCCGTGATTTCTCAATAACGCTGGTGCTGTTTGCGGTGTTCGCCAAGCTAGATTGGTTTCTCGGCTTTGCGGCGGTGGGGGCCCTTCTCTTTGCCGCGGTC
The DNA here is from genome assembly GCA_024331045.1 of Nitrospira sp. Classification (GTDB taxonomy): domain Bacteria; phylum Nitrospirota; class Nitrospiria; order Nitrospirales; family Nitrospiraceae; genus Nitrospira_D. The sequence continues at coordinate 13,868 of JANDJC010000035.1, read as the reverse complement.
ATGGCCTGGGTGATTCGCCCATCCGCCGTGACACCGGCCAACGGCTCCGTGTGACTCTCGCGTGGTTCGTTACTTCCTCCTGGCGTTTGGTCTCTCGGTTCTGGGTCTCCTTATTTGGCACATTGGTCCCGCGAACATCTACGAGGCCGCCGCTCGGTTGGGGCCATCCACCCTCGTGGTGATGTTGTTTCCTTCTTTTCTGATGTATGTCGTTGAAGCGTATGGCTGGCGCGTGGTGCTGGGGCCAGCCGGGCGCGGGGTGCCATTCTGGCGGCTCCTGGCCATTCGAATGGCTGGCGAGGTCGTGAACATGACGACCCCCACGGCTTACTTGGGTGGCGAGCCGCTCAAAGCGTATCTTCTTAAGCAATACCACGTGCCGATGGAGGAGGGAGGCGCCTCGGTGGTGATCGCCAAGACGACCATGACCATTGCCGAGGTTTGTTACATTCTGTTGGGCATGGCTCTCGGATTCATCTTGCTGGGTGCGGGAAGTTCGGTGGGCTACACCGTGACGGCGGCGTTGTTCAGCGTGGGGGTGTTGGTCTGCTCCATTGGGGCTTTTATCATGGTGCAACGCCGGGGGCTGTTTGCATCGATGCTGGCAGTGGCCAAGGCGCTTCGTCTGCGTGTGGCGTTTTTGGAATCGCAGGAAGAGCGTCTGCGAGCCATCGACCGAACGATTCTCCAATTTTACCATCACCGCCAAGGAGCGTTTTACGCTTCGATCGGTGTCTATTTTCTGGGGTGGATGGCTGAATCATTGGAGGTCTTTGTGATTCTCCATTACCTGGGCGGACCAACGACCGTCCTGTCGGCGTTTTCCATCGGTGCGCTCGCCGTGTTCATCAAGGGTGGTTCCTTCTTCATTCCCGGCAGCCTCGGCGCGCAGGATGGAGGCAATGTGCTGCTGTTGAAAACGTTCGGCTACAGTGAGGTCACCGGCTTGACGTTTGCGCTGCTGCGGCGATTTCGCGAGTTGGTTTGGATCGGTATCGGTCTCCTGTGCCTGGCAATGATGGGCAAGAAGACCATCCAGCGGGAACTGAATGAAATGGGTTCCCGCTGGTAGCCCTGGTCGTTCACCGGGGATCGCCTTCTGTGCTCCTCTTGACTTTCCAGCTTCTGCATTTATCTGAGTGCCGTTGCTGATACTTAACCAGGTGGCTGGGGCACGACTCCAACTCTGGCGGAGTAGCGGCGGCAGATATTCCTTCCGTTTGAGTTGATCCCCCGCCCCTGGGCGACTGCATGACCAAAAATTCCGTGAAAGGAGGGATTGCCATGACTAGCTATGTCCCGAGCGTGATTGCTCCCGTTCGAACCGATGACTTTGACCGACAAATCGATCAGTTGTTTAGCGAGGCGTTGCGAGCCTTCGGCATGTCCGAGAGCCTATGGGCTCCCGCATGCAATGTCTGGGAAGACGACAACGGGTTCTATATCCAAATGGCATTGCCGGGGTGGGAGCCCAAGGACATTGTGTTGGAAATGAATAACCAGGTGCTCACGATCAAGGGCGAACGAAACGTTCAACAGTCCGATGATCGGCGGTACCACCTGCATGAGATTGTGGAGGGGCGGTTTGCGCGGTTCTTCCGCCTGCCGGACTTTGTCGATCAGGACAAGGCCTCCGCTACGCAGAAGCATGGGCTGTTGACCGTGACTTTCCCGAAGAAAGAGGAAGCCAAGCCTCGACAGATCACGATTCAGAGCTCATAAGGATGTCCGGGGGCGGAAAAGCGGGCAAGGTCGTAGTATTTCCGCGACCGCCCCCGTCTCTTCGAGCGCACTACGGGAAGGTGCTAACTGGCGCCAGCCCGCAAGGAAAGGAGGGATACGCGTGAGGTACGACGCATTGTGGAGGAGATGGCGAAGAGAAAAAGATGACCAGCCGTCGGAACAACCGGAGGAGGCCGGTGGGCGACGAGGATCCGGCCTATGGAGCAAAGTCAACAGACTGTGGCGGGACGGGAGCGAGCCCCCCCGGCCTGCGACGAAGGAGCAGAGAGCAAGCTATGAAGGGCCTTCGCTCTCGCTCGGTTTGTTTTGAGGCCCCTTCTGTGAGGAAAGGAGGTGAAAGGGGATGATGGATTGGAGTTCAGTCATTGATGCCGGACTAGTGGTGACGGGAGCGATTGTAGTGCTCGCGATGGGGCTTTCGACCTTGTCGGTCGGAACCGATACGGTGTCCGTCTCCGAGTCGTCGGCTCGGATCCAATCTCATCACCAAGACTTCAATTCGCTTACCAAGGCTGCCTGATGGAGTGTGCAATCAATCTGTCGATGCGAGGGGAGAGGCCAGCAATCTCTCCCCGCGTCGTCCGCCCCCGTGAGGAGTCCCATCTCTTTTAGAAAGAACCTGTTAGAAAAAATCTGGCGAGTGGTCATGCGTATGACAATTGGATAAGGGGGAGGGGAATATCCGGTGCCTCTTCTGTGCCCACCAGCCAGTATCGTTCTGCTGCAATCTTCCATCAAATTGACTCATCAAATTGGTTCACATTGATCCATGATCCATCACGAGCGTGGACAGTTGGTCAGCACAGGAGAAATGCGGCTACGCTGATTCCTGTAGGCAGAGGCTTGGGTGGTGATCTGACTGACAGAAGGGGGCAACTGTCGGTTTCTTGAGGAAAATACAACGGGTTCTGGCGGTTCCATGCAGCTATTGTGATAGGATGTCGCGCATGACCGTGGTATGGCATGGGCTATGGACGGGGGTGGCGGTTCTCGGGGCGGTGGCTCTGGCCTTTGTGACCGGGGTCGTCAACCCCGATGAGAAAGTCAATGGCCTCTGGCTGGTTGTGGCCGCTGCTTGCATCTATGTGTTGGCCTATCGATTTTATGGTCGCTGGTTGGCGCGTCGGGTTGTGGAGTTGAACAATCGGTACATCACGCCGGCGGTGCGGCTGAATGACGGTGTCAATTTTCATCCTACCAACCGGGTGGTGCTGTTTGGCCATCATTTCGCGGCGATTGCAGGGGCTGGGCCATTGCTCGGGCCTGTGTTGGCAGCACAATTCGGATTTCTGCCAGGGTTTCTGTGGCTTGTCGTCGGCGCAGTGTTGGCCGGCGCGGTCCAGGACTTTATCATCCTGGTCGCGTCAATGAGGCGCAACGGACGCTCGCTCCCGGAAATCGCTCACGATGAACTGGGTTTGATCACCGGAACAGCGACGGCGGTGGCCGTGCTGTTTATCGTGGTGGTGGCGTTGGCGGGCCTGGGCTTTGCCGTAGTGAATGCGCTCTACCACAATGCCTGGGGCACGTTCACCATTGCAATGACGATTCCCATCGGCCTGATGATGGGATTTTATCTGCAAAGGTTTCGCCCCGGTGCGGTGGCAGAAGTCTCGGCGATTGGCGTGCTGTTGCTGATCGCGGCGGTAGTGTTCGGTCGTGTCGTCGCCCAGTCCTCGTACGCCTGGCTCTTTGAATTCGACCGGCCGACGCTGGTATGGCTACTGGCCGGCTATGGGTTTCTGGCCTCGGTGCTGCCGGGCTGGATGTTGTTGGTTCCGCGCGGGTACCTTTCGACCTTCATGAAATTAGGGGTGGTGGTGTTGCTCGGTTTGGGAGTCATCGTCATGGCTCCAACTATCGAAATGCCACGTGTGACTCAGTTTGCGGTCGGTGGCGGCCCCATTATCCCCGGCACGCTCTTTCCCTTTTTGTTTATCACGATCGCGTGTGGGGCGATTTCGGGATTCCATTCGCTGGTGTCGTCGGGGACGACACCCAAGATGATCGAGCTGGAATCGCAGGCGGTGGTGGGCTACGCGGCGATGCTGCTAGAGAGCTTCGTCGGCGTGATGGCGTTGATTGCAGCCTCGGTGTTGATCCCCGGAGACTATCTGGCCATTAACACGACGTTGAGCCATGAAGCCTTGACTGCCATGGGCTTTGCCCCCAGTCGGATTACCGAGTTGTCGCAATTGGTCGAGGTTGATGTGGCGGGCCGGCCAGGTGGTGCAGTATCACTGGCTGTTGGAATGGCCTCGATCTTTACGGCGCTACCGGGAATGACTGGATTGATGGCCTACTGGTATCAATTCGCTCTGGTCTTTGAGGCACTGTTCATCTTGACTACGATTGATACGGGCACTCGGGTGGCCCGCTATCTCGTTCAGGAGATGCTCGGACGCCGGATTCCTTCGTTTCGGCAAATCAATTGGTGGCCTGGAGTATGGATCAGCAGCGGCGTGGTGGTGGGGGCGTGGGGCTATCTGATCGGCACGGGGAGTATTTCGACAATTTGGCCAATGTTCGGAGCAGCCAATCAGTTGTTGGGGATGTTGGCGCTGTGCGTGGGCACCACTGTCTTGATCAAAATGCGCAAGTCGCCGTATTTATGGGTGACGGTACTGCCCATGCTGCTTGTTGCAACGATCACCTTGAGCGGTTCGTACGAGATGTTTGGCATGTTTCTCGAGCGGGCATCGACTGCCGTGGCGGGGCAGGCATTGGCGTTATATCTTGATGCCATTCTAGTGGCGGTGGTGGCGCTGTTGGGGATCATGGTGCTGAGCGATAGCATGAAACAGTGGTATGGCTATGTGGTCCTTAAGAGGCCGTTTGTGTCGAGTGAAGTGATCGTCACGGGTGGAGGGGGCTCGAGAGGGCGCGGTGGGGTAGTGGTGAGTGCCGATGAGGAGCATGATGCCGGACGAAAATTGAAGCTGCCGCACGGGTCAGGCTGTTGTTGAGGGGGCAAACCAATCGTCGATGTCACACCGCCGACTAGAACGAGCAAGAGGGAGTCTTCGGCAGACCGTCGGGCCGGAGCACGAAGAGCGAAGGAGGAGAACGTGGCGGAGCAGTATTCATTCGATGTGGTATCGGAAGTGAACATGCAGGAACTCAAAAATGCCCTGGACCAAGCCAACAAGGAGATCAAGCAACGGTTTGACTTCAAGGACACGAAGACGGAAATCGCTCTAAAGGAAAAAGAAAAGCAGTTGGTGGTGGTGTCGGATGACGATTATAAGCTCAAGGCGGTGCAGGACATCATCAAGACCAAATGTGTGAAGCGAGGGGTGTCGCTTAAAGCGTTCAGCTATGGCGCTGTCGAGCCGGCGCTGGGTGGCACGGTCCGGCAGACCGTGAACATCCAAAGTGGCTTGGCGCCTGAGAAAGCCAAGGAGATCGTCAAGGCGATCAAGGACGCAAAGTTAAAGGTCCAAGCTCAAATTCAGGGGGACCAAGTGCGCGTCTCCGGTAAGAGCAAAGACGAATTGCAGGCAACGATCGCGCTGCTCAAGAGCACGGACTTCGGGATCGATTTGCAGTTCACGAACTATCGGTAGCGACGGCGAGGAATCAAATCTGTCGCCGCAGCGCCTCGTCTCTTTTCCCCATGAAAAGATTTCGCGCGAGTGCCATCCTTCGGCGGTGGGCCTGCGGACCGCTGGTGGTTTGCGGGCTGTTGGGGGGGCTGATGGCCGGCTGCAATCGCGGCGACGCGATCGTTGTGATCGAGCCTCATCCTGCCAATTCCGACATTCTGTACGTCGCGACGAACGATTACATCTACAAGACGCGGGACGGTGGCCGCACGTGGGTTAATCTGTCTAAGGGAATGAGTCACTCCCGTGTGATTTCCTTGGCGATTGATCCGTTCTATCCGGCGACGGTGTACGCAGGAACCAAGGGGGATGCTGTTTACAAAAGTCACGACGGAGGGCAGCGGTGGGTTTCCATGAGAAGTGGGCTCGACGATGCCACCATCACCTCGGTCGTCAATCAATTGCTCATTGATCCGGCGGACAGTCAACATGTCTTCGCCGCCACAACGATGGGGGTGTTTGAGACCAAAAACGGTGGCGAACAGTGGACCAAAAGAATGGAAGGAATGAAGGAAGTGTTGATGGTGACAGCCCTAGCCATGGATCCCACAAGGCGCACCGTGTTGTATGCCGGCACAAGCGGTGGCGTCTATAAGTCAGTTGATCTGGCTGGCCATTGGGAGGCGGTGAATAACGGACTGGTGCCCGCCAACCTGCTTAAGACGTCTCGTGCGTTGAACGTTACGTCCGTCCAAGTCGATCCCTATGAGCCTGATACGGTCTATGCCGCAACCCTTGCCGGGCTCTACAAAACGATGGACGGCGGGGGGTCGTGGACGAGAATCGGCGAATCCTTGGCCGATCAGATGATTGTGGCGATGGTACTGGATCGAGCGCGAAAAGATGTCGTGTATCTGGCCGGACGTGATGGCATCCATCGAAGCGAAGATGGTGGCATGACCTGGACAACGATCAATCAAGGATTGGCTACGACGAATGTTCGGTCGCTGGTGCAGAGCATGACCAACCCGCGAATCTTCTATGCCGGCACCAATGGCAGCGGCCTGTACCGCAGCCGCGATGCTGGCGAGACGTGGGAAGCCATGCCCCTGGTGGCGAGTCAACAGTGATCGGGTTATCGGCGGCGGTTTAAGCTAGAATCGCCAATGGAGGGACCCACTCGACGTGAGGGGAGGGTGGATGATCCCCCTCGGTTTTGCATCGCGTCAATCTCGAACCCTGTGCTATGGGGAAGAACCGTGTCCTCCACGTCCGTGCCTGGTCGATAGGGGAGGAGGCTGTCGTGCACGGCTTCGCCCCGTCGCGGCCGGAGCGATTCATGGACGTTGCTGTATGGAGAGACGGCTGCGCCAATGTCGGCACCGAAATGAGAGTTGAGGATGGTGTCTTCGATGTCGCCGCCGATTCTGGTCGGCAGGGTTGTGTCTTCGATGTCCATGCCGGTCGGGGCCGATGGGGGAGGATGTTTGGCGCGGAAATCTCTTCGGATGGCTTCTTCTTCCTCTTGGAGAAGCAATCTGATTCGCCCGACGGTTTCGTAGTCCTGCTCCTCCAAGTTTTGCTGCAAATCATCGAGGCTTTTCAAACGTTGCCAAAGGCGTAACAAGTCTTCGCGAGCACGGGCGACCGTGCCGACAATCTCGCTCAACGTAAATTGCCGTGCAAAGGTTCCCAGCTTGGGTGCCTGCCCCGGCCCTCCTCCTAAGCCGTTGCTACCCGAGCCGACCCCAAAGCCAACGGCATTGAAGAGGCCGTGGTGCTGGATGGCATGGAGGATGTGATTGGCTTCATCGATCAAACTCATGATCTCCCGCGGCGATTCCTCGTCGAACACACAACAGTCAAGGAAGTACCGGTAGCGATCGGCAAATTTGGTGGCCGCATTCTGAATGTCCACAATCTTCATAGGCATCCGCTCTGGCAGGTCGATCCCCAGCCTCTTTGCTTCGTCCCGTAAGGACTCGTCTTCCTGCTTATCGTAGAGAGGGTAGCAGCCGGCATGGGGTTTCGCCGTCAGTTGCTGATCCGGTGTTTTGTTGGGACACCAATAGATCGGCGCCGGTGGATTGAGGGGATTATCCGGCTGAAAGTTTTTGGCGTCACATCGAGGGGATGGCCAGGCGCTCCACGCAAAGGTGAGGGTGAGGGCACAAAAGAGAGGAGAGCGGAGGTAGTCCCAATGATGAACAATCATGGACCCATTGTCTCCTCCATGTTCTGAGCCGTCAATAAAACGACAAGAACCTGCAGGGTCTGATGTGGGAGGGGAGGAAGGAAAGCTCTGAAGGCATGCAATGAGACAACGAGGAAGACGCTGGGGGCAGAAGGTGCGCAATATGAACAAGTTAGAATCTCAGATTCCCATTGACAACAAGATAGCAGGGAGTATACTCCCTCACGGTGTGGTAGAAAGTGGAGAAGAGTGGTTGAAAGGTAATCAAAAGTTTTTTCATGTTCCTGTCCTGGTCGAAGAGATAGTTCACTGGATTGCGCGATCAAATCCTTCTGTGATTGTGGATTGCACGGTGGGATATGGTGGGCATGCTGAAGCATTGCTGAGACATTCACCACCCACCGTGAGGCTTATTGGGTTCGATCGGGATCCTCAAGCCATCATGTATTCAAGAGAACGACTGGCAGAATTTGGAGACCGAGTCCTGTTGAAACAGGGCGATTATCGAGACCTCAAGCGGCATCTCGCCGAGATGAACGTCTCACACGTGGGGGGCGTGGTGTTTGATTTGGGGGTTTCGTCTCCTCAACTTGATGATCCCCGGCGGGGGTTCAGTTTCCGAGCAGATGGTCCTCTCGACATGCGGATGGATCAGACGACGGGGAGAACAGCAGCGGCAGTGGTCAATGAGGAGTCGGAGCCGGTGTTGGCCAACATCATTTATCAGTACGGCGAGGAGCGGTACGCCCGACGAATTGCTCGTGCGATCGTTCGCTCGAGGGAGCGCAAGACGATTGAAACGACCGGTGAGCTGGCCTCCATCATTGCGCGGGCAGTTCCATCGGCCTACCGGTATGGACGGATTCATTGCGCGACCCGGACGTTTCAAGCTCTTCGCATCGCCGTGAACCGCGAGTTGGACGGCTTGGATACCGCGCTGCGCGACGCCGCCGGTGTGTTGGCATGGGGGGGGAGAATGGGCGTCATCTCCTTCCATTCGATCGAGGATCGCATTGTCAAACACGTGTTTCGTGCATTGGCCCAAGGGCCGGCGGCGTGTCTGTCCGTGCTTACCCCCAAGCCTATTGTTCCCACAGAGGGAGAATGTGGGGCGAATCCACGGGCTCGAAGCGCCAAGCTGCGGGTAATAGAACGGAAGGCAGAAAGGACGACACCATGAGAATGGTGGTGGTGGTCTTCGGCTTGTGCCTCGTGTTGGTCTTTGTGTGGGAGCGGGTGGATATCGTGCGGCTCGGCTATCACATCGAACGACTGAAGGCCGAAAAAGCTCGTCTTGAGCGGGATCGCGACCAACTCCGCATGCAAGTGTCCACTCTCAGCGCACCGGATCGTATTGCGAAGGTGGCGACCGAACGACTGGGAATGGTGTTACCCCGTGCGGGACAGGTCGTCATGGTCGAATCCAGACCAGCCGGTGTCCCGGTTCATCGAACGCCACCTGGCGAAATCCGTATCGCGCGTCACGACGTCAATGACGCGGAGGGGAAGCAATAGTGGCGGCCCCTCTCTCCCGCAGGCGTCGATACTTTACGATCTTGTTGCTTTTAAGCGGGTTTGGCGTAGTACTGTCGAGATTAGTGATGTTGCAAGTCTTACAGGCTGCCGAATTGACGGTCAAGGCGGATCGCCAACATCAAAGAACCGTCTCGTTGGAAGGGATGCGGGGGGCCATTGTCGATCGGCATGGGAAAGTGTTGGCCATGAATCTGGAAGTGCCATCGGTGTATGGGGTTCCAACGGTTCTGGACAGTCCGGTCCGGGCGGCGCGGACCCTTGCTCCCATTTTGCATGTGCGAAGCGATGAGCTGGAACGAAAGCTGAGCCAGCCGCGGGCGTTTGTGTGGCTGGCGCGGCAATTGGACCCTGAAAAGGGGAGGCTGGTCGAGCGTCTGTCCTCGATGGAAGGGATCGGTATCAAAATGGAAGGCCGACGGTTCTATCCGAAAGGGCCGCTCTTGTCGCACGTGCTGGGCTTTGCGGGACTGGATGGAGAGGGTCTGGAAGGAATCGAGCGCCGGTATGACGAAGAACTGCGTGGCGAAAAACGGGCGATCGTGCTTCAGCAAGACGCCAAGGGCCGTCCGGTGTTTCCCAAGGGATTGGTGGAAGAGACCGCTGCCGCTCCCGGCCATCAGTTGGTCCTGACGGTGGATGAGGTCATTCAGTATATCGTGGAGAAAGAATTGGACGAAGCTGTCATACGGACGCGAGCCAAGTCCGGGACAGCCATCATGCTGGATCCTACAACGGGCGCGTTGTTGGCCATGGCTGTCAGTCCGCGCTTCAACCCCAATTCATTTGCCGGCCTCAAGCCAGAGCAGTGGCGTAACCGAGCCGTGACGGACGTGTACGAGCCTGGTTCGACGATGAAGGCGATCGTAGCGGCCGCGGCAATCGAAGAGAGAGTCATGACGCCCCAGACGTTGATCTATGGCGAAGAGGGTCGCATGACGGTGGCCAATACCGTGATTCATGATCATGAGCGGTTCGGCTGGATGTCGTTTGCGCAGGTGATCTGGAAGTCGAGCAATGTCGGGGCGGCCAAGGTCGGGATGGCGTTGGGGGAGGAGCGGCTGTACCGCTACCTTCGAGCCTTTGGCTTTGGAGAGCGGACGGAAATCGATCTGCCGGGTGAAACGGCGGGCCTGCTCAAACCGCCGCGTGAATGGGGAAAACGCACAGCCGCGTCGCTTGCGATAGGGCAGGAAATTGGTGTGACGCCGATTCAGATGGTGTCGGCGGTGGCGGCCATTGCGAACGGCGGAACGTTAATGAAACCCTATGTGGTCTCGGAAATCCGCGATGGCCAAGGTCGGATACTCAAGCGCATCTTGCCGACTGCCAGACGGCGGGTGATTGCTCCGGAAACGGCGCGCACCGTCACCGCGATCCTCGAAGGCGTCGTGACGGATGGCACAGGAAGCAAGGCGGCCATCAACGGATTTCGCGTGGCGGGGAAAACCGGAACAGCTCAGAAAATCGATCTTCGCACCCGCACCTATTCGACCAGCAAGTTCGTCAGTTCATTTGTGGGGTACGTGCCGGCGGAAGACCCCAAGCTGGCCATGATCGTGGTGATTGATGAACCGACCGGCGAGGCATGGGGAGGAACCGTGGCTGCGCCGGTGTTTCGCCGAATAGGGGAGCAGGTCCTCAAGTATTGGGGAGTCCCGTCGCATGAGCCAGTCCGACTTGCGATGGCAACAGGACGATGAGGATGGAAACCGCGCGTATCGAGGAACGAGAATGACCGTTACCGAGTTGCTTCGGGCGCTGGAGGGACAAGTCAGGGTGATCGACAGCCACGGGGATCTCGCCGTCTCTCTCAAGGCCATCACCGATGATTCGCGATCCGTTCAGCCGGGAAGTCTGTTTGTGGCCGTCAAGGGGGAGCGGACGGACGGCCACCACTTCATCCCCGACGTGCTGAAGGCGGGGGCGGTTGCACTGGTGGTGGAACAGGCGACTGCCGACGGTTCGATTCCGTGCGTGCGTGTGGCGGACTCACGGAAAGCGCTGGGGTTCCTTGCAAGCCGTTTCTATGGGGAGCCATCCTCCCAGATGCGAATGATTGGCGTCACGGGCACGAACGGGAAGACGACCACCACCTATCTATGCAAGGCCATGTTGGAAACGGCAGGGGCCCGCGTTGGGTTGATCGGCACTGTGGCCTATCGGATCGGTGGGGAGGCTCTTCCGGCTTCTCAGACCACGCCTGGTGCATTAGAACTGCAGCAGTTGTTAGCCAAGATGGTCAGGGATCGCTGCACGACGGTTGTGATGGAGGTGTCGTCCCATGCGCTGGCGCAAGATCGCACGGCCGGCTGCGAATATGACGTGGCGGTGTTTACCAACCTGACCCAGGATCATCTCGATTTTCACAAGACAATGGAGGCGTACTTCCAGGCGAAACTGCGCCTATTCACCGGCCTGACGGGCACTGGCAAACCGAACAAGCGAGCCATCGTCAATATTGATGACCCCGCCGGTGAGCGGATCACGCGGCTGTGTCCCGCCCCGGTTTGGACCTACGGTATCAGAGCGAAGGCTGATGTGCAGGCCGATCAGGTTCGCTTGTCGATCGGAGGCACGACATTTATCGCTCGGACGCCAGCCGGGTCCTTTTCGGTCGAAAGCCATCTCGTCGGAGAACACAACGTCTATAACGTACTGGCCTCCATCGGAGTGGCACTGCACGAGGGAACCGTGCCGGCTCAGATCCAGGAGGCGGTGGCGCGCGTGACCAACGTGCCAGGGAGGTTTGAACGAGTGCTGGCGGGCCAGCCGTTTACGGTGGTCGTCGATTATGCGCACACGGAAGACGCCTTGGTCCGTTTGTTGACGGCGGCGCAGACTGTGAGGACCGGCCGCATCATCACGGTTTTTGGATGTGGCGGAGATCGTGACCGCGGGAAGAGACCCAAGATGGGGAAAGCGGCCGTGCGCTTCAGCGATGTGGTGATTTTGACCTCGGACAATCCGAGAACGGAAGATCCGTTATCGATCCTCGATGAAGTCGAGGTGGGAGTCCGTGAGGCCATGACGGAACGGCCCTACGTTCACTATCAAAAGATTGCTGACCGACGGGAGGCGATTGAGACAGCCATCCGTCTGGCTCGTCCGGATGACATGGTGGTGATCGCCGGCAAGGGTCACGAAGATTACCAGATTGTAGGGACGCAGAAATTTCATTTTGATGATCGAGAGGTGGCGCGGGAGGCCATTGGCCGGCTCAGATCGCGCGTCTGAAGTTTGGAATCGTTGAGCCAGTGCTAGGAGGGAACACCATCACCATGCCGCTCTTTACGGTTGAAGAACTGAGGGAGGTTATCAGCACCAAGGTTCTGGCTGGTGAACGTCCCGGATGGCTCAAACTGCCCATTCGGCGGCTCCATTTGGATAGTCGTTCGATCCGCCGCGGCGACCTCTTTGTGGCGATGGCGGGAGACCGCTTCGATGGCCACGATTTTGTTGGAGCAGCGATCGAAGGAGGAGCAATGGGAGCCATCGTGCGGGATTCCTTTGATGTGGGGATGTTGGCGAACAGGAAGGGGGCAAACGGACGACAGCCGCTCCTTTTGGGTGTCCGCGATCCCTTGTTTGCCTATCAGCAACTCGCCTCCCATCACCGAGGGCGGTTTGACATCCCTGTGGTGGCGGTGACGGGCAGCAACGGCAAAACTACGACCAAGGAAATGGTAGCCGGTGTCTTGGCTCGGCGCTGGCGGGTGCTGAAAACCGAAGGCAATCTCAACAATCGGATTGGCGTGCCCCAGACCGTGTTCCGCCTCGACGGGAGACATGAGGTGGCGGTCATTGAGATGGGAGTCGATCGTATCGGCCAAACAACAAGGCTCTGCGAAATTGCAAGGCCCACCATCGGTCTCATCACCAACATTGGTCCCGATCACCTGGAGTTTTTCGGCGGGATGGAGGGATCACTGCGGGCAAAGGCCGAGTTGCTCGAGTGGCTGCCGGAGGACGGGGCGGCCGTGTTGAACGCGGACGACCCCTATTTCGAGCACCTGGCCTCGCGGAGTCGCTGCCGCGTGGTGTCATTTGGATTGGCGCGCAAAGCGGATGTTCGTGCGACCGAGATCACGTTGGGGAACCGAGGAACCTCTTTCCGGCTGTGGGTGCCCGACAAGGTCCGGCCGGTTGCCGTGCGGCTATCGGTACAAGGAGAGCACAATGTGGCCAATGCGTTGGCGGCCGCGGCCGTTGGCCATCTTTTGGGGGTGCCGACGGCGCACATTGCGGAGGGACTGTCCTGCTTTAGGCCAGTAGCGATGCGGTCGCAAGTGCTTATGATCCGCGGTATCACGGTCATTAATGATTGTTACAACGCCAACCCGGCATCAATGAAAGCGGCGATTCGACTGTTGGCGCAGCGAGGACAAGGGCGACAGACCATTGCGCTCTTGGGCGACATGTTGGAACTGGGACCCGAGGCTGCCGCAATGCACGAGGACGTGGGATTGTTTGTGGCGGAGCAGGGGATTAGTCACCTGGTGGCATGCGGATCATGGGGGCGACATCTCGCGTGGGGAGCGGAGCGAGGAGGGCTCGATCGATCGCGGATCGTGCTCGTTCCTAATGCCGCGCGCGCAGGAGAGGTGGTCGAGACCCTTGCAAAACCAGGCGATGTGGTTTTGGTCAAAGGCTCGCGCGGCATGAGGTTGGAACAAGCGGTCGAAGCTCTACAACGACAAAGGCAACGGATGGGGCGGGCGGTCAACACCGCCCCATGACGCGGGCATGTGCGGAAACGGCGGGGCCGTTTCGCATCGCGGGGCCGTATCGAATCATGTTGTACAACTGGCTATATCCGCTCCATACGGAGTTTTCGTTTCTCAATGTCTTTC